>JANOZI010000789.1:0-7398 GCA_031429375.1 Acidobacteriota bacterium
CTCACGATCTGGCAATCCGCGATCATGGCAAGAGAATCACAGAGCTAGAGCAACAAGCTCAGAAGTGATTCTCGTTTAAGTCGCGCACTAGTTCCCGTCGTTCGCCGCGACGCGCAGCTCCTGGCGGACCCGGATGCCATGGCGAGAGCCAGGAAAGCCGAGCGAGAGTTCAACGATTTCCTGAAGGCACGCGGAATCAAGCCGCTGCCAAGCCGTCTGCCTAAAAGGGCGCTGCCCAAGAGGCGCGCGCGTCGGTAAGACGCTCCGACGGTGAAGACCCGTGTGGAACCCTCGCACGGAACCCCCGTGAAGCGCAGTCCCCGGCGACGATGCTACCGTCGTCGCATGCGGATCGTCGCACTGAGCGACCAGCACGGGCACTTGCCGGAGATTCCTCCGTGTGATCTTCTGATCATCGCCGGGGACGTCTGCCCCGACGGATTCGGGCGGCAGTTCGCGATGGATGCGCCGGAACTGCAGAAGGCATGGTTCGATCAAACAATCCGCCCCTGGGTGGCCAAGGCGCCGGCGACGCGCACCATCCTGACGTGGGGCAACCACGATTGGTGTGGCCAGCGCTGCACCTTCGAGGCCTCTTCATCCGCCGCATCGGCGAACGCGTTGACCATCGTCGTCGACGCTGCGACGAGAGTGCCAACGGGCGGCGTGGCCGGAGAGGCAATCACGGTCTGGGCCAGTCCGTGGTCGAACCAGTTCGGCGACTGGGCGTTCATGAAGGCGCCGGCCGAGCTCGTGCACGTTTACGCCGCGATCCCCGAGGGCATCGACATCCTCGTGTCGCATCAGCCGCCTTTTGGATACGGCGATCAGTCCGCTGATTTCACCTCTGGCCGAGTCATCAATATTGGCAGTCGCGAGTTGCTCGCGACGGTGGATCGTGTCAGGCCGAAGATCGTGGTGTGCGGTCACATTCACGAGGGTTATGGCCAATTCGAGCGCGATGGCACCCTAATCTTCAATGTCAGCGTCGTGGACGAGCACTACCGCCTTGTTCGAGGGCCGACCGTCATCGATCTTTAAGCGTCTCACGGCACGCGGTTAGTTGGGCACGAGTCAGATCACCACTGAGCTCGCTGCAACAGCAGGTGCCCGGCCGCGCCGCTGAACGCGTCCAGCTCGTTCTGCGCGCTCTCGCAGACCCGGTTCATGGCTTCGGTCACATCGTCCGGCGCGTGGCGGGCAAGGTACTCGCGCAGCGCAGCACTAAAGACGTCACTCCGTGAGCGGTTGGCCCGTTTGGCAAATCGCTCCACACGCTCAAACACGTCGTCGGGGATGGACACTGCCGTTTTCATACCAATAACCTCATGGGACCCAGTCTTCAAGGACGCCGGGAGCCGAGGAAGGGCATGTTGCAGCAGCTCCGGGCGCAAGACGCTTCAGATCGTGGCCAACCGCTCGACGGTATCGGGAAAGCGCTCGACCAGTTGAATTAGCAGGGCCGCCTGAGCGTTTGGCTTAGCGCGGCCCTGCTCCCAGTTCTCGAGGGTTCGCACGTTGGTACGAAGGTAGGCGGCAAACAAGGCTCGCGACATTTTCAGTCGCCCTCGAAGCGACACCAGCTGACGTGGGGTCAAGTTGCGCGGTGGCTTGTATTCGACGGTATGAGTCCGCAGCGTCCGCTTGCCTTGCCGCGCGGCAGCAAGCGCGTCGAAGCCTTCATTAAGTGCCGCGAATAAATCTCGTTTCCGGGCGACTCCCGTCTTCGCGGCTTTGGCGGATTTCATTCTCGTCTCCTGGCAGTCAATTCGGCTTTGACTCGAGCCTTCAGGACTGCTCGTTGCTCGGCGGTGAGGTCTGACATCTCGTCTTTGTCGTATAACATGAACAGCCAGAACTCCGAACCGTCGTCCCACCAGTAGTAGATCAATCTGATGCCGCCGCGCGTGCCCTTCTGTCGTCGCCGGTCGCGGAACCGCAGCTTGCGAAGGCCACCGGTTCCGGGAATCTGGCTGCCGGCGTCCGGGTGCTTCATCAACAGCTGCTGCAGGGCCGCGAAGTCATCGTCGTCCAAATACGTCGCGCGGAGTCGATCAAACGCGGGCAGCTCGACGAAGGTCGCGTTCATACAGTGTATACGCAGATAGCGTATCTACGCAAGCTACGTATCAATCCGGAACGGCCGCGCCTGCACAGGCAGCCACCTGCCGCACAGTCTCTTTCCATGTGGAACGACGATGGCATCGTCGCGGCAGGCCAGGCAAGACGTAAGGTTTGCGACGACGACGTACGCAGTTTTCGACCATCGGCTTGAGCGTAGGGCACCCCTTTAGGGGTGCCTTATGAGCATAATGGCGCCCATGCGCATCCTCTCCTTTCTCACCGCCCTCAGCCTGCTCGTCCTCGTGGTCCCATCCCGTGCTCAGGCGCCGAACTGGCACATCACCGCTACGGTGGCCGAAAGCTGCAGCTGCACCGTGTCGTGCCCGTGCAACTTCGGTGGCAACCCGTCGGGGATGTCGTGCGAGGGCAATCGCATGATCTCGATCGATAAGGGGCAATACGACACCGTCGACCTGGCCGGCGTGCAGCTGCTGGTGACGTTCAACATGCGCAACTGGTCAAAGATCTACGTCAGCGACAAGGTGAGCGACCGGCAGATGAAGGCGGTCGAGGCGCTGCTGCCGCTGGCGTTCGCGGGGTTCCAGAAGGGGATGCTGTCGTTCAGCAAGGCGCCGATCACGATGGAGGCGACCGAGTCGCGCGTCCGCTTCTCCGGTCCCGAGTCCTCCGTTGACATGGAAGTGATGCGCGGCTTCAACGGCCAGGCGATCAAGGTCCTCAACCTGCCGGCCGCGGTGTTCCAGGACTACACGCAGTTCCGCTCGGTGTCGCACACGCACACCAGTGCCGCGCACAACTGGACCCACAAGGGCACCAACGGCTTCACCTCGAAGTGGGACGTCGGCAGCAAGTAGAGGCGAGTCTTTAGACTCGCCTTATGCGTGGCGACAAACCTTCAGGTTTGTCGGTTACGCCGCAGCCAGCGACGCCATCAGCGCGGGGATCTGTTCTCGCCATTCCATCTGTTCCTGGATATCCCTGCGCTCCTTGGCCAGCCACGCCAGTATCTGGCTGACGTCGAACAAGCTGGTTGACTCCTCCGGCGAGCCGGGCACCGCCTTCAACGGCTCGACCGGCACGGTCGTCGGCGAGTGGCCCTTGAAAGGCCCAATCACATCGACGTCGCACCCACTCCGCGCGATGTGCCAGGTCCTGCTTGCCGCCTTGAAGCCCCAGCAGTCCTTCAACTCCTTCTCTGCCCACTTGCGTAAGTCGTCTTCGCCGACATCCGCATCACGCCATCGGATCAGCGCGTCTCGTTCGAGCTTGTATTCGTTGATGCCGGTCCGAAGAACGTCGCCAATGTGCTTCAGCTGAAGATCGCCAACGTGCCGGCGATCAGACTCGGATCGAGTGATGCCGATGACGAGGCCGTTGCTGCAGACCAGGCGGAACCACCCCATCACGGCCCGGAACCTGGTGCTGCCGTCAACGGAGTTGAGGCACTCGAGCCGAACGGCCATCGGGAATTTGTCGCCAGGATCGAACAGGTAGTTGTCGGGAAGACGGAGGCTCAACTTCATCCGTTCGCCTAACTCGGTGAGCCTGAGCTCCGCGTCGACGCTCGCCGGATCGATGGTCGATTCTTCGAGCGCCTTCACAGTTTCGTCGAGGACCGATGAATGCTGCAGGAGCGCATAGTCCTTTGAAACGACCCCAATTGGAACGCAGTCGGCATCGCCGTTGAGCGGAAGGCGGACGATCGTATCCAACCGCGCGTTGTCGCGGACGGCGATACCACCCGACTGAATCAGGGCGAATGGACGGCGATCAAAGGCCGGGACGTGCTTGGTGATCTCTGTGAGTTTGCCGGCGTGGAGCGTTATGGCCGAATTCATCCATTTGCTGGGGGGAGTCATGACCCGCAGCATGGCAGCAAGGCGTGACAGACGAGGTCACGCAACATATGGGGGCTTCCTATCGGAGACCTCGCTTGAGCGTCTCCAAGTCGTCAATCTGACGCACGGTCAGAACCAGGCTCCTTACTTCATGCTCGTTCAACGGTCTGCCGTGTACAGCTCGATTCCTGAGCACTCGGCCGCGCTGCCACTCGCCGAGGGCGTGTGCCGGCGCGAATCGCGTAATCACGTCGCTTAGTTCGTCGGCCGACGCCGACTTCTTCGCATAGGCGCGCACCGCGCGCTCGAATTCAAAGGCGGCAAGCTGCGCGGCCAGCTCGATGCGGTGGCCGATCAGCGACTCGGCAAGGTCGAGCCTCGACATCGGCCCGAATAACGCGTCGGCGAGGTTCTTCACGCGAATCGCGCGCAGGAAGGTGTCCTGCGCGTGCGCCTTTTTTAGATCGTCGGCGTTGTCCAGCCTTCCGCCGTAGACACCGATCTGCAGCGTCCACAAGGCCTGGTCCACTCGCGCCGCCGTCTCGAGGCCGCGCTTGTCGCGGATGGTGCGGAGATCGCGGACGTAGTTCAGGTACCGATCGATCGACTCCGCAGCCGGCTGGATGCCGAGCAGGTGCTCCACCGGCGTGCTGAGGATGCCGTAGTGCTTGGGTACAAGGAAGCGGAGGATCACGGACACGGCCTCGAAGGTCTTGAACACCGTCCGCAGTTTCCTGATCTCTGCGCGCTCGTTCTTCGGGAGGTTCCAGAGGTCGATCTCCTGGCCGTGGAGTCCCTTCTCAATCTCCGCCTTGGGGGGCCAATTCCAGAATCGCTGCCCGGCTGCGAAGTGCGGTGATTCGACAATGGTCTGGACGGTGGCGTAGGTCAGGGCGCGCTTGCTCTTGACGCCGGCCACGGCGCGTTCCAGCGCGTCGACGTCCTGGGGCTTGCCGGTGAGCTTCTCGGTGAGCTCCCGGTGCCGCGCCGCGCAGGTGTGGAGGTAGTCCGCCCGGGCCATCGTCATCGGGCGATTCTAGGCCCACCAGCCTTGCCCTGAACCGGGGCCTCTGACAGACCGATACTGCCGGTATGCCCCGGAACGCCGAAGTCGTGCGCCAGTGGAAGCTCCTCCTGCACCTGGACGGGCTGGCTCACGGCCGGTCGGTCGACGAGCTGGCCGCTGAGCTATCGGTGAACAAACGCACCGTGTGGCGCGACCTCGCGGCGCTGCAAGAAGCCGGCTTCCCGCTGATGGACGACAAGCGTGACCGCAAGACCGTGTGGCGGGTGATGCAGTTGCCCCTCAAGTCGCTGACCGACGCCGGGCTGTCGGTCACCGAGGTGTGTTCGCTGTACATGAGCCGCGCGCTGTTACTCACGCTCACCGGAACGGCGTTCGAAGCGGGACTTAATTCGCTGTTGAAGAAAGTCCAAAAGGCGCTCTCGCCGAAGACCCGTAAGTTCCTCGACGAGCTGCCCAACGTCGTGCACGTCAGGCCCGGGGCACGAAAGAAAGCGTCGGCCGGCTACAACGAGATCGTCGCCAAGCTGATCGAGGCCTCGACCCGGCGCAAGGTCGCCGGGATGCGCTACTTCTCCGTGAGCAGCAACCGGCAGAAGGACTACGTCGTGCATCCCTACCTGGTTGAGTACTCCGAAGGCGGCCTCTACCTGCGCGCCTACGTGCCCGAGTACGACGAGGTGCGCCTCTTCGCAGCGGAGCGGATCAAGAAGTGCACGATCACCGAAGCATCGTTCACGCCGATCGAGGCCGCGACCGGCGACGACTTCGAGCCGTCGCTCGGCCTTGGCAGTGGAAAACCCGAGCGCGTGGTGCTCGAGTTCTCCGCGCGCGTCGCGCCGTATGTGCGCGAGCGCGTGTGGCACAAGTCGCAGCACATCGAGGAGCTGCCAGGTGGCGGCGTGCGGCTCGGGCTCAAGGTGAGCCGCGACTGGGCGCTGCACGGGTGGGTCCTCAGCTGGGGTCCGCACGTGCATGTCGTCGCACCGTCGGTGCTCGCCCAGGAAATCCTCGACATGCTCGACGGCGCCCGCGAGTGGTACGTGCCACGGTTTGATTTCGCGCAGTCGTTCAGCGCGGTTGTTTTGGCCGCCGCGCCGTCCCTCCCCTTTCTCGAGAGTAAGCCATCGAGTAAGCGGCGAAGTGCCGCTCCTTCCTAGCCATCGGCGACATCATTTTGCCGAATTCCATCTCGTCGTGATGGAGCTGGTCGATCAGGAGCATGACGTCGGCGTCACCCGGTGCCAGGGCACGCAGGTCGTCAATCATCTCGCGCAGAATGCGCTTCGCACCGTCGAGGTCGCCACGACGGTTTGCCAACAGCGCGGCGGAGCGGGCGCGGCCGGCGAGCATCGTGGCCACCGCCAGACGGACCGCGACGTTGACGGGTTGAGCGGCGTCTTCAGCCGCGGCCACGGCGCGCCACGAGACACCGATCGGTGTGGGATTGAGCACATGACCACGATCGTCGACGCGACACTGGATGCCGACGTTCGCGCCGTCAGTCTGTGATCCGTTGAAGGCCACTGCGACAATCAGCGTGACCTCCTGATCCGCTACCAGGTTGCCAAGCCGCACCTGCAGCCGGCCTCCGACCCGTTCGACGGGAAGGCCATTCACGATCACGGCGTCAACGCGGGGATCGCAGGTCATCTCGAACACGACGTCCGTCGCAACGACCTCCAGGGTCTCACCCAGCTCGCTGGCGAAGAAGTCGGGAATCTGCTGCGCCTTCTCGATGAAGTAGAAATGACCGCCACCCTCCGTCGCGATGCGCGAGAGCAGCTCTTCATCGAAGTCCGCTCCGACGCCGAACGTGGAGGTCGCGACACCCTCTGAACGCAGCCGCTTCGCGGTGGCGGCAAGGTCATCAGGCTCGGTCACGCCGCGGTTGGCGAGGCCATCGGTCAGCAGCATCACCTTCGCCGCGCCGGCCCCAGGCGCAGTCGGCTTTGCGAGCTCAGACCCGCGCAGCCATCCGCCGCACAGGTTCGTGGCGCCGCGCGCGTCGATGTCTGCCAGCTGGTGACCCGCAAGGGTCTTGGCGTCATTGGTTGCGAGCGTCCGATCCAGCACCGTCGTGATTTGCTCGTCGTAGCAAACGACGGCGAGATGGTCGATCGGCTTCAGGAGGCGGACGGCATGATCGACCGCAGCCCGCGCCATGTCGATCTTGGAGCCCGCCATCGAGCCCGACCGGTCAAGCACGAAGGCCACATTCACGGGCGGTCGAACGGCGGCCGCGGCCGCTGATTGCGGCGGAGCGCTGATCAAAACCTGCAGGTACCGGACGGTCGGAGAGCCGGCGGGCACGAACGCGCGATCGGTCTGGATGTGCATGGATCCAGTGTGGCAGCCGAGCGTGACAGAACAGGTCGCACAACAGCCAAGATCACGCCAGAATGGTGGCCATTTCCCGATATCTGCAGAGCGCGTTCGCCAGGTGCATCT
>JANOZI010000790.1:0-2093 GCA_031429375.1 Acidobacteriota bacterium
GCTTCCACGCCGTGAAGAACCTGCCGACCGCTGACTCGGGGATGATCTGTTTTCCCGACGCCGAGTCCGATGCCGCCGTGCGGCACTGGACCTGGCTGGGAATCGACAAGGACACGTTCGCGCGGACCCACAGCGACAGCACGTATAAGTGGCACTACCAGGTGGAACACGTCGGCTTCAAGTACCACGGCAACTCGGTCATGGCCGGTCTCGCGCTGGTTGCACTCAAGTACCTCGAAGCTGATAACGCCTACCGAAGGCAACTCGCGGCCTGGTACGACGAGGGTCTGGCCGGAGCGGCGGGGATCGATCGGGTGCCCGTGGCGCCGGGCGGCGAGTCGGCCCGCCACCTCTATCAAGTGATGGTCGATCACCGTGACCAGGTCATGGTCGGTCTCAACCAGGCCCAGATTTATCCCGGCGTGCACTATCGGGACAACGCCGTGTATGCGATGTACGCCGACCAGCCGGCGTGTCCCCGCGCCCGGCGCGCGAGCGAGCGCGTGATCTCCTTGCCGATGCACTTGCAGCTCACACAGTCGGACGTGCAGCGGGTGTGCGACACGCTGCGCGATCTCACGTCAACGCTGCCGTCCTGATGAAGAGTCCAGAGTTAAGAGTTAAGAGTTAAGAGTTCAGGGTGTTCTAAACTCTGCACTCATAACTCTGAACTGTCTGCGTCAGGTCAGCTTTACTCGCTTTTGCATTGACGAATGTCCAAACCCAGTATTGGCCCGCTCGTGAACGGCCGCGTGCGTCTCCGGCTGCTCGAAGAAGCCGACCTGCCGATGACGTTGGCGTGGCGGAACCAGGATCATATCCGGAAGTGGTTCCTGCATTCCGACGTGATCTCCGTGGCACAGCACCGGGAATGGTACGCGCAGTACCAAGCCAGGGACGACGACTTCGTGTTCATCATCGAGGAAACCGAATCGTTGAAGCGTCCGGTGGGCCAGGTCGCCTTGTATCGCATCGATTGGCAAGCCGGCCGAGCGGAATTCGGCCGGTTGATCATCGCCGGTGAAGACGCGCGCGGTCTTGGCCTCGCGCGTTTGGCCACCGCCCGCCTCGTGGCGGAGGCCCACGGCGCCCTTGGGCTGACCGACGTCTACTTGACCGTCCTGGAAAACAACCACGCTGCCCTTCGTGTCTACGAGGCCTGCGGATTTCACGTCACTGGTCGGAGCGAGGGAGCCGTGCACATGAGCGCCGCGCACGCCACTGGTTGAATCAGGAGCCAACCGCCGTCTCGCTGGTTGCCGATGGGCTCGCGCGCATCGCGGACGGTATCGGTGTCGCCATGGCCAGGCCGAACAGCATCCAGGTCAGCGCGTGGAGCCTTCCGACCCCGCCGTTCGGCAGGAAGAACATGTTGGTGGACAGGTTCGATCCCGCGGCTGCGACGATCGCCAGGAATAGACCCAAGGAGAGAAATCCAGGGCGCTCCCGGGCCGATCTCCAGCCGAGCCTGAGCACCGCGACCCACAAAGCCGCATACGCCGCGCCGCCGGCCAGCCCGAGCTCCGCGAACTGGTGCAACCACAAATTGTGAGCGTGGACCCCGGCGCGTCTCAAGTCTTCGTTCGGGTCCGAAACATAATCGGCCTGGAACACCTCTTCGAAATCTCCCGGGCCCACTCCGCGCATGGGGTGGTCAAGAATCATCAGGACCGACCTCTCCCATATCGGGACTCGACCATCGGGCGCGGCAACCTCCGCTACCGCGCCGTCGCGGGCCCACGCCGGAGCCGTGCCGCCCGTGACCGTCGTCATGGTGAGGTACCGAAGCGTTGGATTCGAAAGGAACAACACCACCCCGGCAACGGCCACGATGCCGGCGACTCCCGCTGTTCTCGCCCATTGCCCACGCCGCGCCATCACACCCACGGCTGCCAGCATGACCACGCCAACCGCCAGCCACGCCCCGCGTGAGTAAAGGAGCGTGAGCTCGAGCAGGTTCACGACAATGAGAATAGCGGTGACCAGGAACATGGGCTTGCTGCCGGTCGTTTGGAGCGCTGCCACCAGCAGCCCGAACTGAAGCGCCGCGAGCATGCCCAACTCGGGGTACCCGCCCCAGCCTTCGGGCGCCG
>JANOZI010000791.1:0-3725 GCA_031429375.1 Acidobacteriota bacterium
CTCTGCCCGAATCACCTCTTATACTGGGACGCGATCGAATTCGCGGCCGAGCAGGGCTGCGCGGTGCTCGATCTCGGCCGCTCCACTGCGGGGGAGGGCACCTTCAAGTTCAAGGAACAGTGGGGCGCACAGCCGTTGCCGCTGCACTGGGAATACCAATTGCTCAATGCCGATCAGTTGCCGAATGTGAGTCCTGCCAATCCGAAGTTCCAGTTCGCCATTGCGCTCTGGCAGAAGCTCCCGCTCGCCGTCACGCTGCGGGTCGGGCCGATGATCGTTCGCGCGATTCCGTAACCGCGATTGTTCCGGTGGCATGAGCGCAGACCCGATCGCAATCATCGTCTCGATGGATCCGGAACTGCCGCCGTTCGATCGGCGCGGCGAGCCGGTCACCATCGGCGTGGCGGTACCCCGGGGACATGTCAACCGCTCCGACGGCTGGTCGTTGACCGACGCCTCTGGTGCTGACGTGCCGGTCCAGGCAACGACACTCGATCGGTGGGGCGACGGCTCGGTCCGATGGCAATTGATCGAGTTCCAAGCGACGGTGGCCGGCGGCGCGCCAGCGACCTACACGTTGCAGCCCGGCGCAACGGTCCCGGCGGACAGGCAGGGTGTCAGCGTCGAACACGCGGGCGAGAACCTGCTGGTGGTCACTGGTGCCGCCCGCTTCAGCGTGCCGCGAAGCGGCGCGGCGCTGTTGGCCGACGTGCAGGTCGGGGCGCTGTCGATTCTCGGCTCGTCGTCGATCGACGCCGAAGACGCGGACGGCAAGCGTTACCAGTTCGTGACGCGCCGCGCCACGGTCGAACGCGCCGGGACCCTTCGTGCCGTTATTCATCTCGACGGCGGTCTGCAGGATGGCGACGGCGTCCGCTGGCTCGACGCGACGGTGCGCCTGCACTTTTTCGCCGGACTGGGCACGGTGCGCATTGAGCTGTCCGTGACGAACCCGCGGGCCGCGACTCACGCCGGCGGCCAGTGGGACCTGGGCGATCCAGGATCGGTGTGGCTGCGCGACCTCTCGGTGATGTTGTCTCGACGGGTGGCTAGCCCCGATGTGTCGGCCTCGGTCGATCGTAGCGAGTCGCTCCAAAACTCGGAAGGACTCTTCGCGCTCTACCAGGATTCGAGCGGCGGCGAGCGATGGCGCCATGTCAACCACGTCAACCGCGACGGCGTGGTCCCGACGACGTTTCGCGGCTATCGCGCCTTGCGCGGCGCGGTTGAGCGGTCCGGCCTCCGCGCGAGCCCGGTGGTGTCGAGCGGCGTGGGCGACGAGCGGCTCACCGTGGCGATGCGCCATTTCTGGGAGACGTTTCCGAAAGCCGTCGAGGCCGACTCCGAGCGCTCGGTGATTGGCGTGCTGCCGCGACAGTTCGCCGATGTACACGAGTTACAGGGAGGCGAGCGCTTTTCGACGACGCTTACCGTCTGCTTTGGCCCCGATACGGTGTCGGCCGAGCCGCTGTTCTGGGTTCGATCGCCACTGCAGGTCAACGCCGATCCGGAGTCGTACCAGCGCGCCGGCATCTGCGCGCCGTTGGCCCGCGGATCGCGGGCGGCCCAGGAGCGCTACGAACAACTGGTTGGCGTGGCGATCGAGACCGGCGATTCGTTCCGCCAGCGGCGTGAAATCATCGACGAGTACGGATGGCGCCACTTCGGCGAGATTTACGCGGACCATGAATCGGTCAGTCCGGCCGCGGCAGTCGAACCGCTCGTGTCGCACTACAACAACCAGTACGACGCCATCGGCGGTTTTGCGACCCGGTTCCTGCTGACCGGCGATCACCGATGGTGGACGCTGGCCGACGAACTGGCCACGCACGTCACGAACATCGATCTGTATCACACCGCCGAAGATCGCGCCGCCTACAACGGCGGTTACTTCTGGCACACCCAGCATTACCTGCCGGCGCAAACCGCGACCCATCGCGCCTATTCGAAACGGGCCACCAACTGGGGCGGCGGGCCATCGAACGAGCACAACTACACCAGCGGCCTGATGCTGCATTACTTCCTGACCGGGTCGGAATCGTCCCGCGCGGCGGTACTGCAACTCGCCGACTGGGTGCTCGACATGGACGACGGCGCCAAGTCAAGGTTCCGGTGGGTCGATCGACGGGAAACCGGCTTGGCAAGCGGCACCCGGTCGTTCGATTTTCATGGTCCCGGGCGCGGCGCCGGCAACTCGATCAACGCGCTGCTCGATGCGCATCGGCTGACCGGCGATCCGCGCTACCTCGAAAAGGCCGATCGACTGGTCGGGCGGTGCGTGCACCCGGACGACGACCCGGCGACGATTAACCCGCTCGACGCCGAGAACCGCTGGTCGTACACCGTGTTCCTGCAGACGCTGGGCAAGTACCTCGAGTATCTCGCCGACCGCGACCTCATCGAAGAGCGCTACGAGTACGCGCGCGCGGTGTTACTGCGATGGGCCAACTGGATGTGTGCGAACGAGCGGCCGTACCTCGATAACCCGGGCCAGCTGGAATTCCCGACGGAAACGTGGCCGGCGCAGGACCTTCGCAAGGCCGCGGTGTTCGAGTTCGCGGCCCGCTATACACGGGATGAAGGCGATCGCGCGTCCTTCCTCGCTCGTGCCGACGAGTTCGTGGATTACGCCGTGACGACACTCGCCGGGATGCCGACGAGCCGGCTGGCGCGGCCGGTGGTCCTGTTGCTTGCCTATGGGATGCTGCGTCCGCGGCTGGCGCGTCCGGTGGTCGCGGCAGCCGAGCCGCTGACGGCAATCGAACGTTCGCGCTTTACGCCGCTGCGGCGGCGGCTGGTCCGCAAAATGATGTGGGCCGGCGCCGGGCTCTCTGCCGCGGCCATTGCCGTCATCGTGTTGCTGATCTCGTAAAAAAAGCCGCGGGATTGATTGTGACCAATCCCGCGGCAGAATCGCATCTGGCCCTGGAACGATGCGACCCAACTTCCCGAACGGAGCCGGGCAGGCCCCGCCGGTGTCAATCTCAGCGAATCGGCGCAGCGGCCTCCGTGGCGGCTTCGAGCGCATCCGCGGTATTGCCCGCGCTGCGGACCCACACGCCGATTCGATAGTTCGGGTTCACGACCGGCGGCGTCCAGTTCAACGTGCTCGACGTCGTCCAGGTGCCGACAGCGGACCAGCCCGCGTCGTCGTAAACGAACCACTTGAACTGGTACGGCGCGGCGCCGCCCACCGCGTTCGCGGTCCAGGTCACGGTGACTCCAGGTGAGACCGGCAGCACGTTCGACGTCAGCGACACCGACGACACCGGCCCGGCCGGAGCGACCGGCGCGATCACAACCGCGGTCGAGATCGCAAAGACCTTCTCGGCCGACGCTTCGGACGCATCCGCGGTGTTGCCCGCGCTGCGTACCCACACGCCGACGCGGTAGTCGGCGCTTGCGACCGCCGGCGTCCACGCAAAGGCGCTCGCCGTCGTCCAGCCCGTGACCGCGGTCCACACGCCGTTGAAGACGAACCACTTGTACTGATGCGGTCCGGCGCCGCCGGTCGGAATGGCGCTCCAGTTGATCACGGTGCCCGCAGCCTGGGGCGCGGCTTTGTCGGCGTTCAGCGCCACCGCCGACACCGGCCCTGCGACCGGGACGGTGATGCCATACGCAACCTCGACGGACGCTTCGAGCGCGTCCGCACTGTTGCCGGCGCTGCGAACCCACACCCCGACGCGGTAGTTCGCATTGGCGGCGGTTGGCGTCCACGCATA
>JANOZI010000792.1:0-16633 GCA_031429375.1 Acidobacteriota bacterium
GCCAGCTCCTTGAAGGTGGCGATGGCCGGGTCGTACTGGCCCGCCCGCAATTGCGCTTCGGCCTTGCCGAGCCGCGCCGTGCGGGCGACGACGCCGGACCCGGAGGCCATGACCTGGTCGTACTGTTTGCCGGCTTCGTCGAAGCGCCCGAGCGACACCAGGACGGTGGCCGCGGGGTAACGCGCCATGATGCCTGCGTCGCTGGACGGATAGGCATCGGCGGCCGCCAGGAATTTCGGCAACGCGGCCTCGAGCTTCGCCTTCTCGGTCGGGTAGGTGCCGGGCAGCTGCCCGCCGGGGTTGGTGGCGTCGTTGGTGGTGCCGGCCGGCGGCGCGGGCGGCATCACGCGCGCCTCTTCGATCACCATCGCCTCGGCCAGCATCGTCCGCGCCTTGTTGTCGACGCTGCTCTTCCAGGTCGCGTAGGCGGCCACGCCCCCGCCGACCAGCACGATCGCGACGATGGTCACGAGCAGCGTGCGCTGGTTCTCGCCGAACCAGCCTTGCGCCTGGGTCAGCGCCATCGCCAGCTCGTTGTCCTTCAAGTGGTGTTTATGGGTCGTCTTCATAACTCTTAACTCTTAACTGTATCGCGAGTGGCCTGCCATGAGCGAACTGGCGGCCCGTCGACTCGCATTTGGTCACTACGTGACGAAACGCTCGCTCAGGACATTCGACCTACAGATGGCCCGCCATGAGCGAGCCTGCGGCTCGCCGAAGGCGGGCCGCAGGGCGAGTCGAATGGTATTGCGCCTGACAGGAATTGAACCTGTGACCCCCGGTTTAGGAAACCGGTGCTCTATCCAACTGAGCTACAGGCGCACACGTCAATATCGCAACACAGAATAAACCGGCTCGCCTGCCAGTTTCGACCGGCCGTTGAGAAAATCGAGCTCGATGAGAAAGGCCGCGCCGATGACTTTGCCGCCGGCTTTGCGCACCAGGTCGATCGCCGCCCGCGCCGTGCCGCCGGTCGCCAGCACGTCGTCCACGATCAAGATTCGATGATCGGTCGGGCACGCATCCTGGTGAATCTCGAGGGTGTCGGTGCCGTATTCCAGGTTGTAACTTTCCTTGTGCGTCAGCGACGGCAGCTTGCCGGGCTTTCGGATCGGAATGAAACCCGAGCCGAGCGCATTGGCTACGGCGGCCCCGAGAATGAAGCCGCGGCTTTCAATGCCGACGACCATGTCGACGTCCTCACCCATGTACGGCGCCGCCAGCGCATCGATCGTGTCGGCGAACCCGCGCGCATCGCTCAACAGGGTCGTGATGTCGTAAAAGAGAATGCCCTTCTTGGGGAAGTCGGGAACGTGGCGAATCTTGGCCTTCAAATGCTCCATCAGCGAATCTCGAATCCTGTCTGGTGTCCTGTCGGACCCATGTCGTCGACGGTGACCTGCGCCACGCGCGCGCCCGAGGGGCCGCGCCGCAACGCCATCTCGAACCGATCGAGCGCGTCGGCGTCGCCTTCGGCGTGCGCTTCGACCCGGCCGTCCGGCAGGTTGACGACGTAGCCGTGCAGGCCGTCGCGGCGGGCGGCGTCGAGCGCGAAGAAGCGAAAGCCCACGCCCTGCACGCGTCCGCTCACCAGGAACCGTCTGGCTACGCGCATCCGACCATTCTAGCCCAGCCGCAGGGCCCGTTGCTTGACGGCGCTGGAACGGAAGCGCATCATCGTAGTTGCTGAATCCGCCGCCGGCGGAACGGGGGACCCACTCAATCGGGGCGAATCGCGCACGCGACAGAGACCTACCACCTCTGAGCCCGGCAGCTAACCCCGTAAGCACGTGGAGGGACCCGTGTTTGATTCGTTCAAACGCATGGTCGTTGGCCGCCCGATCGCCAGCTACCATGCGGATCACCATCGCTTCAGCCTGTTCGGCGGGCTCGCCGTTCTCTCATCCGATGCGCTCTCGTCGGTGGCCTACGCCACCGAAGAAGTCTTGCGCGTGCTGATGGTGGGCGGCCTCACCGCGCTCAGCCTGGCGCAGCCGATCAGCTTTCTGATCGCCACGCTGCTGCTGATCGTCGTGTTCTCGTATCGCAAGACCATTCACGCCTACCCGGGCGGCGGCGGCGCGTACATCGTGGCCAGGGACAATCTCGGCCCGAACTTCGGCCTGGCGGCAGCGGCGGCCCTGCTGATCGATTACACCCTCACGGTTGCGGTCAGCATCGCGGCCGGCGTCTCGGCGATCACGTCCGCCATTCCGGCGCTGCACGTGAACCGGGTCGCGCTCAGCCTCGGCTTCATCGGGATGCTGATGATCGGCAACCTGCGAGGGCTGAAGGAGTCGACGAAGCTGTTCGGTGTGCCCGTCTACGGATTCGTCGGCGTGATGATTGCGCTCATCGTCGCCGGCGCCTACCAGGTGCTCGCGGGTTCGGCGGTGCCGATCGCCGCGGTGGACCCGCTGCCGACGTTCGGGGCGGGATCGATCACGCTGTTCGTGCTGCTGTCGGCGTTCGCCAACGGCTGCACGGCGATGACGGGAGTCGAAGCGGTATCGGACGGCGTGCCGGCGTTCAAGGCGCCCTCCGCGCGGACCGCGACGCGCACGCTCGGCCTGATGGCGGTGCTCGCCATCGGCATGTTCCTGGGCATCAGCTATCTCGCCCACGCCTATCAGGTGGTGCCGAGCGCAACCGAAACGGTCGTGTCACAACTGGCGCGCGGCGTGTTTGGCGGGCGCAACACCCTGTATTACATCGTCCAGGCGGCGACCATGCTGATCCTGGTGCTGGCGGCGAACACCGCGTTTGCGGATTTCCCGCGGCTGGCGTCAATCGTGGCGCGCGATCGCTACATGCCGCGCCAGTTCATGAACATCGGCGACAAGCTGGCGTTCTCGAACGGCATTGTCGCCCTGAGCGTCGCGGCGGGCATGCTGTGCGTGGTGTTCGGCGGCGATCCGCACGCGTTGATCCCGCTCTACATGATCGGCGTGTTCCTGTCGTTCACGCTGTCGCAGACCGGCATGTTCCTGCGGGCGAGACGGTTGCGCGAGCCGGGGTGGCAGGTCAGTGCCGCCATCAGCGGAGTCGGCGGCGTCGTGACTTTCATCGTGTTGCTGGTGGTCGCGATTACGAAGGGACTGGACGGCGCGTGGATCGTCGTGGTCCTGATCCCGCTGCTGTCGATGTTATTCCGCTCGACCCGATCGCATTACGACGCCGTCGCCCGCCAGCTGTCGCTCGCCGGCAAGACCGTCGACACCACCAAGCGCGGCCACATGGTGATCGTGCCGATCGGCGGCGTCCAGCGCGCCGTGATCGAGGCGCTCGGCTACGCGACCACGCTGTCGGCAGACGTCCGCGCGGTCTACGTCAACGTGTATCCCGACGCGCTGGAGGCGCTCAAGCGCGAGTGGCCGCATTGGGGCTCGCACGTCAAGCTGGTGGTCCTGCAATCGCCGTACCGATCGATGACCGAGCCGCTGCTCGACTACATCGATCGCATGCGCAGCGAACACCCGGACGACTACATGACGGTGGTGCTGCCGGAATTCGTGGTCAAGCACTGGTGGCACCATCTGCTGCACAACCAGAGCGCGCTGACGCTGAAGGCCGCGCTGCTCTTCCGCAAGCGGATCGTGACGACGTCGGTGCCGTTTCACCTGGAGGAGTAAGCCGGGCCCGGCCGTTCGGTTCCGGTAGAATGCCGGGAGGTGACCGGAGTCCCCCTGTGTTCGATGCGCTGAAGCGGTTCGTCGTCGGCGCCCCGATTCCTTCCTTCCACGCGCACCACCAAAAGCTCGGCATGCTCGCCGGCCTGGCGGTGCTGTCGGCGGATGCGTTGTCGTCGGTGGCGTACGCGACCGAAGAAGTGCTGCGGGTGCTGGCGGTGGGCGGCGCCGAGGCGCTGCACAACGCCCCGGTGATCGCCGGCCTGATCGCGCTGCTGCTGCTGATCATCGTGTCGTCGTACCGGCAGACGATTTTTGCCTACCCGCAGGGCGGCGGCGACTACGTCGTCACCAAGGAGAACATCGGCACGTCGGCGTCGCTGATAACCGCGGCGGCCCTGCTGATCGATTACACGCTGACGGTCGCCGTCAGCATTGCCGCCGGCGTGTCGGCGGTGACCTCGGCGCTGCCCAACCTGCACGTCGGCCGGGTGCCGATGGCGCTGGCGTTCATCGCGCTGGTCTCGATGGGCAACCTGCGCGGCGTGCGGGAATCGGCCAAGCTGTTCGGCATCCCGGTCTATTTCTTCCTCGGCAACATTTTTCTGTTGCTGATCGTCGGCGCCTGGCAGGGCTTCTTCGGCAGCGCGGCGCCGTTCGAGCCGGCCGAACCGGTGGCCTTCTTCGGCACCGGCACCATCACGACGTTCATCCTGCTGACGGCCTTTGCCAACGGCTGCACCGCGATGACGGGCGTCGAGGCGATCTCCGACGGCGTGCCGGCCTTCAAGGACCCGGCCGCGCGCACGGCGGCGCGGACGCTGACGCTGATGGGCGGCTTCGCGATCACGATGTTCGTCGGCATCAGCCTGCTGGCGTACCACTTCGGCATTGTCCCGGCCGAGCGGGAGACGGTGGTGTCGCAGCTGGCCCGGGCGATCTTCGGCGGGCGGAATGTCTTCTATTACATGGTGCAGGCGGCGACGGCGATGATCCTGGTGCTCGCCGCGAACACCGCCTTCGCCGACTTCCCCCGCCTCGCCTATTTCGTGGCGCGCGACCGGTTCATGCCGCGGCAGTTCATGAACCTCGGCGACAAGCTGGCCTACTCGAACGGCATTGTCGCCCTGAGCATCGGCGCGGCGACCCTGATCATCGCCTTCCGCGGCGATCCTCATGCGCTGATTCCGCTCTACATGATCGGCGTGTTCATGGCCTTCACGCTGTCGCAGACCGGCATGCTGCTGCGCTGGCGGCGGCTGAAGCCGCCCGGCTGGCAGTTGCGCGCGATGATCAGCGGCCTCGGCGCGCTAGTCGCGGCCGTGGTGCTCGGGATCGTCGCGGTCACGAAGGCGCTCGAAGGCGCGTGGATCGTGCTGGTGCTGGTCCCGGTCCTGACCTACGTGTTCCGACTGACGCGCAAGCACTACGACAGCGTGGCGGCGCAGCTGTCGCTCGAGAATGTCGAAGTCGACACCACTCCGCATGGCCATATCGTGATCGTGCCGATCGGCGGCGTGCAGCGCGCCGTGCTGGAGGCGCTGCGCTACGCCAGCTCGCTCGCGAAAGACGTGCGCGCGGTGTACGTGAACGTCAACCAGGAATCACTGGATGCGCTGAAGCGCGACTGGCCGCAATGGGGCTCACACGTAAAGCTGGTCGTGCTGCAGTCGCCCTATCGATCGATGACCGAGCCGCTGCTCGATTACATCGATCGCATGGAGAAGGAACACCCGGACGACTACGTTACCGTGGTGCTGCCGGAATTCGTCGTGAAGCACTGGTGGCATCACCTGCTGCACAACCAGAGCGCGTTGACGCTCAAGGCCGCATTGCTGTTTCGCCCGCGCGTCGTCACCACGAGCGTCCCGTTCCACCTCAAAAACTGACGCGGAACCTTCGTGAAGAACCTTCGTGAAGAACCTTCGTGAAGAACCCCCGTGAGGAACCCCCGTGAGGAACCCCCGTGAGGAACCTTCGTGTGGAACCCTCTACAGCTCCACCTGCATTCCAATCTCCACGACCCGCTCGGGTGGAATGCGGTAGAAGGTCGTCGCGCGCAGCGCGTTTCTCGACATCATCACGAACAGCCGCTCCCGCCACAACGGCAGGCCCGGGCGTTCGGTCGCGAGCAGGGTTTCGGTCCCAAGGAAGTAGGTCGTGTCCGCGGGCACCAGTGGCCCGCCGGCGAACGAGGCCTGCGCGAGTGCGGCCGGCACGTCAGGATCCTCGGTGAAGCCGTAGCAGACGCGGACGCGGAAGAAACCCAGGCGGAGCGGGGTGACCGTGACACGGTCGTCCGGCGCCACAATCGGTCCGTCGGTCGTGACCACCGTCAACAGGATGACCCGCTCATGCAGGATCTTGTTGTGCTCGAGGTTGTGCAGCATGGTCGGCGGCGTCCCGTCGGCGTTGCCGGTCATGAAGACCGCCGCGCCGCTGACTCGATGCGGCGGTTTGGTCGCGATGCCGTCGAGGAAGGCCTCCAGTGGATAGAGGCGATCGACAAAGCGCGACGCCAGCAGCGCTCGGCCCTGCTTCCAGGTCGACAAGGCGAGGTAGATCAGCGCGCCCGTGGTCAGCGGGAACCAGCCGCCGTCGGCGATCTTCGTGAGGTTGGAGGCGAGAAAGCCGAACTCGATGAACAGGAACAACAACGCCACCGAGCCGGCGATCAGACGCCGGGCGCCCCAGGAGCCGCGCGCGACCAGGTACGCCAGCATCGTCGTGATCACCATCGTGGATGACACTGCGATGCCATACGCGGCGGCAAGCGCGCTCGAGCTGCCGAAGCCGATCACCAATCCCAGGGTCGCGATCATCAGCGCCCAGTTCACCCTCGGGATGTAGATCTGGCCGCGTTGGCTGGACGAGGTGTGCTCGATGTCCATGCGCGGGCAATATCCCAGCTGGATCGCCTGATGGGTCAGCGAGAACACGCCGGAAATCAGCGCCTGCGATGCGATCACCGCCGCCATCATCGCCAGGATCACGAGCGGAACCAGGGCCCACGTCGGCGCCATCAGGTAAAACGGTGACGACGCCGCCTCGGGTTTGATCAGGAGCATCGCACCCTGACCGAGATAGTTCAGCAGCAGCGCGGGAAACGCCAGGGCGAACCACGCCAGCCGGATCGGCCGCCGCCCGAAATGCCCCATGTCGGCGTAGAGCGCCTCGCAGCCGGTCACGACCAGGAAGACGGAACCCAGCACGACGAAGCCGTGCGTGCCGTTGCGGCTGAAAAAGCGGACGCCGTAATCCGGGTTGAACGCCACGACGACGTGGGGATTCAGGACGAGCCAGGAAATACCCAGCGCGGCGAGCGTCACGAACCACACCACCATGATCGGCCCGAACATCGCGCCGACCAGGCCGGTGCCGCGCGACTGGATCATGAACAGGCCGACCAGGATGGCGATGGTCAGGGCGACCACGTACGGTTCGAAGATCGGCGTGGCGATGGTCAAACCCTCGACCGCGCTCAGCACCGAGATGGCCGGCGTGATCATGCCTTCGCCGGAGAGCAGCGCCGCGCCGAACAAGCCCAGCGTAATCAGGCGCGTCCGGCTCTTGCGAGTCGCGTCGGCCTGCCGCGACACCAGCGCCATCAACGCCAGCACGCCGCCCTCCCCGCCGTTGTCGGCGCGCATCACGAAGGTCAGGTACTTGATCGAGACCACCAGCGTCAGCGACCAGAAAATGAGCGACAACACCCCGAGGATGTTGTCGGGTGTGGGCGCAATGCCGTGAGGTCCGTGAAAACACTCCCGCAGCGCATACAGCGGGCTGGTGCCGATGTCGCCGTAGACGATGCCGACGGCGCCCAGCGTGAGAATGGCGAGGTCACGGCCGCGGGGCGCCGGCTTGCCGGCGCCATGACCCGCGGTGCTCACTTCGGCGGCGCCGGCGGGGCGGGCTTGGCGTTGGGATCCACAGCGTCGATCTTCTCGCGCTTCAACGCCGCATTCAACCTCGGCAGTTCCGTCTTCAGCGTGTCCTGCATTTTCTGCAGTTGCGCGTCGAGCTGGGCCGCCAGCTCGTTGAAGACTTCGACGCTCTGATCGGTCGGCTTGCTGTCGGCGCTTTCGATCACGCCGGAGAGCGCCGCGATCTTGTTGTTCAGCTTGATCGGATAGTTGAGCGGGTCCTGGCCGCTGCGGTTCTTGACCTGGTAGGCCTCTTCCTCCACGACCGTGAGCGGTTGCAATAAGCCGTCGGCGAGTTTCTGGAGCTCGGCTTTCTTCTTCGGCGGCACTTTCTGCAGCCGCTGGTTGACCTGGTCGCGGATGTTGCGGATGTCGATCACCGCCTGGTTGGCCTCGCTGACCTTGTCGCGCACGCGCAGCGACAGCTTGAACTGCTCGAGCAGGTCCGCTTCGACGATGCCCGCGGCTCGCAGGCGCGGATCGATGGCGATCGTGAAGTCGCGCGACCTGGTTTCGCCGTTGGCCGTCACTCGAACGGTGTAGCGCCCGGTCGGCGCGGCGGGACCGCGTTGCGGCGAGGCGGCCCACATGATCATGCCCGGGAACACCGTGGCGCCCTCGTACCGCATGTCCCACGCAAACCGATTGATGCCTTTGGACGTGTTGACGCGCGGCGTGGCAAACCCGAACGGGTTGTCCTCTGCCCCACCCGCACTCGCCGGCGCCGCCTTTGCCGTGCCGGTGAACGTGCGGAGTACCGTGCCCTCGCCATCGAGGAACTCGATCTTCACCTCGTCGGCGTCTTTGTTCAGGTAGTAGTCGAACGTCACGTTTCGATCGCGCCCGCGCATCGGGTTGAGCGGCTCGAACAGGTGCAGCGCGTTGCTCGTCAGCTCCGGCGTCGCCTGGCGCAGCACGCCGATGTTGTCGAGCACGTAAAAGCCGCGGCCGTGCGTGCCGATCACCAGGTCGCGCTCTTCCGAGACGATGCCGTGCACGGGCGTGACCGGCAGGTTCAGTTTCAACGACTGCCAGCTCGCGCCGTCGTTGAACGAGATGAAAATGCCGTGCTCGGTGCCAAGGTAAAGCAGCCCGCGCCGCTTGGTGTCTTCGCGAATCGTGCGCGCGAAATCGGTGTCGGGAATGCCGGAGATGATCTTCTGCCAGGTCTTTCCGAAATCAGCCGTCTTGTAGACGTAGGGCTTGCGATCGCCGAGCTGGTAGCGGTTGCCGGCCAGGTACGCGACACCGTTCTGGTGCGGCGACGCTTCGATCAGGCTGATGCGCGTGAACTCCGGCAGATCCGGTGGCGTCACTTTGCTCCAGCTCTTGCCGCCATCCTGCGTGACATGCACCCAGCCATCATCCGAGCCGGTCCAGATCGTGTTGATGTCCTGCCGCGACGGCGCGATGGTGAAGATCACCGCGTAGGTTTCGACGCCGGTCTGATCCTTGGTGATCGGACCACCCGATGCCTGGAGGGTCTTCGGATCCGATCGCGTCAGGTTCGGGCTCATCTTCACCCAGTTCTGGCCGCCGGTCGTCGTGCGCCACAAGTACTGCGATGAGGCGTACAGCACCTTGGAATCGATCGGCGAGAACACGATCGGATAGGTCCACTGAAAGCGTTCCTTGATGTCGATCGCCGAATACCCCATCGGGTTGTTGGGATAAATGTTGACCATGCGCTGCTGTCCGGTCTCGCGATCGAGCCGGCTCAACATGCCGCCGTAGCTGCCGGCATAGAACACGTTCAGATCGTTCGGGTCGGGCGCGATATAGCCGCTCTCGCCGCCGCCCACCGCGTAGAAGATCGGCGGCAGGCTGCCTTCGCCGCCGCCCGGATTGGCCTGGCTGCCGACGCACGCGGTGCTGTTGTCCTGCTGCGCGCCGCAGATGTGATACGGCACGTGCCTGGTGGTGAAGACGTTGTAGAACTGGCCGGTCGGAATGTCCTGGTCGGTCCAGGTCTGGCCGCCATTCACCGTGACGTTGGCGCTGCCGTCGTTGGACTGGATCATGCGCTTGTTGTCGGCCGTCGAAATCCACAGGTCGTGGTTGTCGCCGTGCGGCGGACGAATGGTGTTGGTCAGCGTCTTGCCGCCGTCGGTCGAGCGATAGAACTGGACGTTGAGGAAGTAGACGGTGTCTTTGTCCTTCGGATCGGCGAGGATGCGCGTGTAATAGAATGCGCGCTGGCGAACGTTGCGATTGTCGTTCGTCATCTTCCACGTCGCGCCGGCGTCGTTCGACACGTAAAGGCCTCCGGCCGCTTCGTTTTCGATCAACGTGTAGAAGCGGTTGCCGTCGGCGCCCGACACCGACACGCCGACCTAGCCCCACATCCCGCCCGGCAGCCCGGGGCTCTTCGTGATCTCGATCCACGAATCGCCGGCGTCGATGGACTTGAACAAGCCGCTGCCAGGACCGCCGCTCGACATGCCCCACGGCGAGCGGTTGGCTTCCCAGAGTGATGCAAAGATCACGTTCGGATTGCCCGGATCGATCGACAGGTCCGCGCCGCCGGTGTTCTCGTCGCGGAACAGCGTGCGCCGCCACGTCTTGCCGCCGTCAGCGGATTTGAAGATGCCGCGCTGCGGATGGTCGTTGTAGACCTGGCCGAGCACCGCCGCATAGACGATGTCGCAGTTGGCCGGATGCACGCGCAGGCGCGCGATGGCCTGCGAGTCGCGCAGGTCGGTGAGGTGATCCCATTTCACCCCGCCGTCGGTGGTCTTGTAGACGCCGTCGCCCTGGATGATGTTGCCGCGGAACTGGGTCTCACCGCCGCCGATGTACACCACATCAGGGTTCGACTGGCAGACCGCCAGCGAGCCGATCGACGAGGTGTCGATCTTGCCGTCGGTCATCGGCGTCCAGTTGTTGCCGCCATCGGTGGTCTTCCACGCGCCGCCGCCGGTGGCGCCGAACCAGTACTCCATCGGCCGCGCATCACTGCCGCCCACGGCGAGCGATCGCCCTCCGCGCGCGGGCCCCACGGTGCGCCAGCGCATCCCGCTGTACAAGCTCGGATCGACGGTGGTCCCGCCCTGCGCAGCTGCCGACGAAAAGAAACAGAGCGTGCCGACACCAACAAAGCCTGTCGCTGTACCCAGGGCAACAAACCAGTTCCGTTTCATGCAATTTCTCCGCAAGAGAGACTTCGCCTCGTAGTCTACAAAATGCAGCTCACAGAAACGCGGACACACAGAAAAAGACTTCCGTCTTCTGTGTTTCAGTGCTTCCGTGTTTCCGTGTCAGGCATTCATATTCTAGGTGCGTGCCAGCCGAATCAAGCCGAACACGTTCAGGACGATGATCCGCAGGCGCCGCACCAGCGCCAGGGTCACTCCCGTGGCGGGATTCAGCCCGAGCACTTGAGCCACCGCGCCCGAGCCGGCCTCGTCGATGCCAAGCCGGTACGGGACGAACTTGAACGCAATCATCACGAATCGCCCGGTGCTTTCCATCAGGAACGCATCGACCAGCGTGCTCTGTGCCCCGCCGGGCAGCAGCCTGAGCACCAGCCACACCTCGGCCACGGCGGCGACATGGAACGCCGTCTCCCAGAGGAGGGCCCGGGCGATCCGGGCGAGCGGCCATTGCAACACGCCGTAGATCCGCGACTCGATGTCGCGCACCGCCTCCACCGGCATGGCTGAGGTGCCCGCCAGCTTCGTGACGAGCGGCGCCAGCCGCGACAAGACCGCCGGCTGCGATCGCGCCGCCCACAGACCCGCGACGGCGGTGATGACAACGGAGACGACGATGAGTTGCGCGATGAGCTGCAGGCGCGGCGGCACGTCGGCGCGCTGAAAGAAGAACCACGTGCCGGCGAGCAGCACCACGAGAACCGATGCGATATAGAACGCGTTCTCGATCGCCACCGACGCCACGCTCGTGACCGTCGTGATCCGCGCGCGCGTCATCAGGATCTTCGTCGGCTCGCTGGCCAGCAGCCCCAGTGGTGTCAGATTGCCCATCGCATCCGCGGCCAGAATCGCGCCGAAGGCCTGGCCGAACGTGAGTTCTCCAGAGCCCGGCTTGTCCTGAGCGAGCGCGGCTCCGGCGTCGCCGGCGGCGCGCGAGTCGACGGGCCTGCCCTGAGCGAGGCTGGCTTCGCTGGCGAAGCCAGTCGAGTCGAAGGGAGTAGCGCAGGCCCTCCACGCGAGTGCGCGAAACGACATGCGGCTGGCGCCGAGAATGACGACCAGCGTAAACCACCAGCCAACGCTGGCCACGCCGGCCACCACGTCGCTCCATCCCACGCGACGAATCGTGTAAAGCAGCAGGGCCACGCCGACGATGGCGACGAGGATGTTCAACGGAGTGAACTTCGGGCGGGACACTGGCGAACGATGTTACCCCGGTATAATCGCGGTGATTCAACCGCCTGACGGCGGACTCGACCTTCGCGAAGGGGGCGGCCCATGGCCGAACGACTCGTCGGCAGCAACTACATCACGCCAGACATCGTGGCCAAGGTCACCGGCCGCGCCCGGTATGCCGAGGATTTTCGCGCCGACGGCATGCTGTTCTGCAAGCTGTTGTGCAGCGAGCGGCCGCACGCCCGCGTGCGGCGCATCGCCACCAGCCGCGCGCTTGCGCTGCCCGGCGTGCGCGCGATCATCACGGCCGAGGACGTGCCGCAACTCGGCGGCAGCACCGAGCACTGCCTGACCAACGAGCCGCTCTATGCCGGCGAGCCGATCCTGGCGGTGGCTGCGATCAGCGAAGAGATTGCCGCCGACGCGATCGAGCTGATTCAGCTCGACCTCGAGCCGCTGCCCCACGTCGTCGATCCGATTGAAAGCCTGCGTCCCGGCGGCCCCGATGCGCGCACCGACGGCAACGTCTGGGCGCCCGCGGCTCCGCCCGCCACCGAGGTCGCGACCGGCAAGCCCGCGCCGCCCCAACCGCCGCGGCCGGCGATTCAACGGCTCAAGTGGACCGACGCCGACTTCGCCGAGGCGGCCGAAGGCCGCATGCCGATGGGCAAGGCGCTCGAAGAATGGGGCTTCGGCGATCTCGAGGCCGGCTTCAAGAACGCCGCTGTGATCGTCGACGAGACGTTCGTCGTGCCGTCGACCGGCCATCATCCGCTCGAAACGCGGAGCGCGATGGCGTTATGGCAGAACGGCAAACTGCACCTGCACTGCTCCACCCAGAGCGTGGTGCGGACCGTCGACGCCGTGGCTCGGTGGGTCGGCATCGAGCCGAAAGACGTGGTGTTGATCTGCGAGTACACCGGTGGCGGCTTCGGCAGCAAGGGCGGCGGCGCGGTGTCGATGGCCATTCCGGCGCTGCTCTCGAAGAAGGCGAATGCGCCGGTGATGATGCGCATCAGCCGCGAGGAAGAAAGCTACATCGGTCGCGCGCGCACCAACATGGTCGGCCGCGCCAGGCTTGGCTTCGCGACCGATGGCCGCATTCTCGCGCTCGACCTCTTCATCGTCCAGGACAACGGGCCGTACGGCCCGATGGGCGATCACCGCTCGGCCGGCAATGCGGCGTCGTTGATCTGGCAACCGGCGGCGATGCGCTGGCGCGCGGTCAACGTGCTGACCAACACGCCGCCGCGCACGCAGCAGCGATCGCCGGGGCCGATGCAGGCCAACGGCATCATCGAAGGCGTGGTGACCAAGGCCGCCAAGCAACTGGGGATGGATCAGGTGGCGATCCGCCGCTTGAATGCTCCGCACGGCAAGGCGCTGTATGGTCCGCCCGATGCCAAGGGCGCGCGTCGGCACATCACCAGCGCGTTTGTGAAAGAGGCGCTCGACAAGGGCTCCGAAGTCTTTGACTGGAGCGCGCGCGTCGCACGCGCCGGGCAACGGCGCGGATCAAAGGTGCGCGGCGTAGGCGTGGCGATCGGCCCGCACGGCGCCGGCTCCATCGGCTTCGACGGTTTGATGACCATCCGGCCCGACGGCACGCTCCACGTGCAATCGGGTGTCGGCAATCTTGGCACGCACTCGGTGATCGACCTCGCGCGCGTCGCGGCCGACGTGCTCGAGATGCCATGGGAGAAAGTCGTCGTCAACTGGGGCAATACCAGCAAGGGATTGCCGTGGACGTGCCTGTCGGTCGGCAGCCAGACGACGCATGCGATGACGCGGGCCAACCACGCCGGTGCGATGGACGCGAAGCGCAAGCTGCAGGAGATTGCGGCAAAGGACCTCGGTGGATCGCCAGACGATTACCTGATCGGCGGGGAGCGGGTGTTTCGACGCGGCACCCCGGCGCGCGGGCTGACCTACGCGCAGGCCGCAGCGCGCGCTATCGAGCTGGGTGGCCGCTACGACGGCCACGAGCTGCCGGCCGACATTCACGCGGTGACGAAGGCGGCCGCCGCCATCAATGCCGGCCAGGGCCTGATGGGCGTGGCCAAGGACGTGTATCCACGCGACGGCGACACCTATTCCTTTGTTGCGGGCTTCGCGGAAGTTGAAGTCGATGTCGAGACCGGCGTCGTGTCGCTGGTGGATTTCCTGTCGGTCGGCGACGTCGGCACGGTGGTCAACCCGCGCAGCCTGATCGGGCAGCTCAATGGCGGCTGCTGCCTGGGCATCGCGCACGCGCTGCACCAGAAGCTGGTCTACGATCCGCATTACGGCCGGTCGCTGGCAAGCCGCTTTCACTACAACAAGCCGATCACGATCCTCGACGTGCCGAACCACATGCAGGCGATCGCGCTCGACATCGCCGATCCGGAAACGCCGGTCGGCGCGCGCGGCGTCGGCGAGCCGCCGGTGGGCGCCGGCTTCGGCGCGGTGCTCAACGCGATCGCAGATGCGATCGGCGTGGACGCCTTCCGCCGCGCGCCGGTGACATCCGATCTCGTCTTGATGTCGCTGACCCACGGCAAGCGGATGCACGAACCGCTGCAGTCTCACCTTTAGGACTCGCCGCTTTGCATCGTCGTGGCACGGGTGACGTCCTGGCCGCGCCGCTCGTCGCGGTTTCGGTCCTGGACCTCGAGATGGACCCGGTTCTTCCCCGCGCCTTTGGCGGCATACATGGCGGAGTCGGCCATCTGCACCATCGCCTCCACACCATCAGGGATGGTCAGGAAGGTCACGGCGCCGATGGTGACGGAAACGTCTTGGACCAGTTCGAACGTCACCTCGTCGATGGCCACCCGCAGGCGGTCGAGCGCGATGCGCGCTTCGGCCGGGCCGAGATCGGGTAACAACACCGCGAACTCGTCACCACCCAGGCGCGACGCGACGTCGCTCGCACGAATCGACGAGGCCATGCGCTGGGCGATGCGGCGCAGCAGTTCGTCGCCGGCCTGGTGCCCGTGGGTATCATTCACGCTCTTGAAATTGTCAAGATCCAGGTACGCGAGCGTGGCGGGCCGCTGGCCACGGTGACACAGACGGATCAGTCGATCGCCCTCGTCGTAGAAGGCGCGACGGTTCAGGAGCCCGCTGAGAGGGTCGATGCGGCTGAGCGCGCGGGCACGGGTCATTGCCGCGTGCAGGCTGGCGACCAGTACGCCGACGATCGTGAACGACGCGCCCTGCATGAAGGTGTTGGCCACCCAGATCGCCGGATGGGAGAACGACATGCCAGCGAGCTGATTGGACACGAACCACCCGGCCGCTGACAGCACGGCGGCGGCGATGGCGCCGGGCCGCCCGAAAGACCAGGCGGCGAGAGAAATCGGACCGTAATAAAGCGGGAACGTCCGCAACTCCACACCGCTCGCGAAATCGACGACGGCAATGAAGACGATTCCGCCGAACGCCAAACTCCCGGCGCGAGCTCGACTCATCGAAGGGGCCCAGGCCCCGTTCTTATCCAACCTTGACATTGACCCGCGTGCGCTCCGTGAATTCCGAATCCGTTGCGGTCAACTCGAGCTCGTAGACGCCCGGCGCGGTGAACGTCGCCTTGGTGCGCGCCGATCCGGGAATCGTGAAGGTCACCGTGCCGGGGCCTTTCAACATCTTCCACTCCACGACCAGCGGCTTGCCTCGTGGCAGACCCTCGTCGTGTGCGCTGCCGAAGAGATTGAGCTCTTCGTTGAGCGCGACCGACAGCGTCGGCGGATTGTTCGGCCGTGCCGTCACGCCGAGCACGCGCACCGTCGGGGGACGATTGAGGCAGACGCCGCGCGGCACCTTGGCGTAATCGATCTTCGAGAGCGCCGGCGCGCCTTCGACCAGGTTCCAGTTCGATTGCAGCATCCGCTCGCTGGTGGCGGTGGTGACGCCGGCGTAGGCCAGCGTCCACTTCATCTTGCCGTCGAATTCCGGGCCGACCACCATGACGCACTGAAAGCGCCAATGGCCCGGCAGAAACGTCGTCGGCTGCAGGCGATCGCCGGGGGCCGGCGCGAAGGCGTTGGCCGGACCCGGCGGCACGGTCACCTCGTCCGCGTTGTGGCTGAAGTAGGCGAACGACAAGGTGAAGCTGCCGTCAGGGTTCTTGAGGAAGCCGTCGTAGGCCGGGTAGATGGGCTGGTTTTGCTGGGCGTGGGCGATGGTGGCGAACAGAAAAACCAGGGCCAACGGGCTGGCGCAAACCTTCATCACAGTATCTCCTCGGGCGGGTCTAAAGACCCGCCCCTACACCCCTCGCGGTGCTAGAGTATGGCCACAGATTCGGCGCAGATCAGACACCGATTAGACAGGAGGCCTCATGGTTACTGCAAGGCAGCTCACCGGCGTCGCGGCAATGGCCCTCGCCGCGAGCCTGGTGGTCTTCGCGCAGTCGGTCACTCACGCCTCCACCTCTTCGGCGGACAGCCAGGCACCCGCGGCTGCGCCGAACCCCACCTTCACGAAAGACGTGCTGCCGATCCTGCAGCGCTCGTGTCAAACCTGCCATCGGCCCGGCACGCCGGCGCCGATGGCGCTGCTGACTTACCAGGACGTCCGCCCGTGGGCGCGCGCCATCAAGCAGAAGGTCACCAGCCGCGAAATGCCGCCGTGGCATATCGACCGCAGCATTGGCGAGTACCTCGAAGACCCGTCGCTGAGCGATCGCGAGGTGGCGCTGATTGCTGCCTGGGCGGACGGTGGTGCCGTTGAGGGCCGCGCGTCGGACGCGCCGCCAGCCCGCACCTTC
>JANOZI010000793.1:0-7621 GCA_031429375.1 Acidobacteriota bacterium
GCGGCGCTCAAGAACATGGTGTAATTCGCGTCACTTCGCGAACGCGATCCGGTAAATAAATCCCTTGTTGTCGTCCGACACATAGAGCGCACCATCGGCGCCGGTCGCCAGACCTGCCGGACGCCCGGACACTACGCCTGCTTTGACAAAGCCCGACATGAAATCCTCGAACCCCACCGGGCGGCCGTTCTTCATCACGATGCGGACCACCTTATAGCCGACCTTTTCGGGAATGGCGGTCGAGCCGTGCAGGGTGAGGAACATCGCATTCCGATATGGCGCGGGAAACTGCCTGCCCGTGTAGAACCGCAGATCGGTAGAGGCCACGTGCGCCGGCAAGGCGAGCGCCGGCGGCACGGCGGCCGCCGCCGTCACGTTGGGCTTGGCGTCACCCAGGGCGGGCGCGTTGTTCGGCACGTTCTTGCCGACGAAAAACGGGAAGCCGTAGTGCTTGCCCGCTTCGACGAGGTTGATCTCGTCGGGCGGGAAGCCGGCGCCGCTGCCGTCCTGGCCGTTATCGCCAGCCCACAGGCGCCCGGTCGCGGGATCCCAGTCAAACCCGTTCGCGTTGCGCAAGCCGATGGCATACGGACCGGCGCTTGAACCGTCCGGGTTGTACACCTGGATGGTCGTGCGTCGCGCGTCGGCCTCCACGCACACGTCGCATGACGAGCCGATCGAGACGTAGAGCCTGCCGTCCTTGCCGAAACCGATCGTTCGCGAGGTGTGAACGGCCGGCGTCGAGCTGGGCAGCTCAACAAATCGCTCGGGTTCTCCCACCGGCCCGCCGTCTGCCCACCGCACGCGCATCACCGCAGGCGTGGTGGCGATGTAGAGATAGCCGCCATGAAACGCCAGGCTGTGCGCGTTGGTCATCCCGCTCAGGATCACGTGCGGCCCGGCGCGCCCGTCGCCGTCCTTGTCGGGCAGCGCGACCACTTCGTGCGTCCGGCGGCGGGCCACGAGCAGCACGCCTTCCGGGCTGACCGTCATCAAACGCGCGCCCGCCAGTTCTGACGCAAAGACGGAAATCCTGAATCCCGCCGGCACGACCAGGTCCGCCAGCGGCGCAACCGCGGGCCCCGCCGGCGCGGCTGGCACCTGTCCGCGTCCGTTGATCGGGACCAGGCTGGTGAACAGCACAGCGGCGACAACGCTGACGATGTGGACGCGGCGGGTCATGTGATTCATGGCTACTCTCAGTTAACAGTTTCCGGTTTCCAGTTTCCAGTTAAGAAATTCCGCACGTCTTCCCGTTAACCAATAACCAATTACGAATAACCAAAGAGCGCAGTTTCGTTATTCGAAATTGGTTCTTGGTTATTTGTAACTGGCAACTGGCAACTGCTAACTGGCAACTGTTTGTTCTCTCTCGACCGCGATGGTCATGGCTCCACTCGTGCCCTGGACTACGTCACGATCGAGATCCGGTTGATACCTGCGCCACCACGCCGCCGCGCTGTCGGCGTCCCAGCGTTCAACCGGGCACCCTTCCACCCGGCGGCGAAGCTCGGCGGCGCTCTGCGGCCGGCGATCGGGATCCTTCCTGAGGCACGCGAGCACGATCGCTTCGAGCTCGGCCGGAATGGTCACACCTCTCGCCGACAGCGGCTTCGGCTCCTCGTGGATGTGCTGACCGCACACCTCCACGACCGACTTGCCGTCGAAGACATTTACTCCGGCGAGCAGGTAGTACGCGACCGCCCCCACCGCGTAGATGTCGGTCCGGGCGTCAACCGAATGCGGCCGGAGGATCGACTCCGGAGCCATGTACTGAGGCGTGCCGATCACCGTGCTGGCGCCGGTCAGTTGCACGTCGCCGCCGACCTCGAACTCCTTGACCAGGCCAAAGTCGAGCAGCTTCACCACGTCACGCTCGCCGCCTTGCGCGCACAGCATGATGTTCGCCGGCTTGATGTCGCGGTGAATCAGGCCGATGGCATGCGCTTCGGTCAATGCGCCACAGACCATCGACAAGATCCGCACCACTCGCCCTGGCGCTTGCGGGCCATCGACCGCGACGATCCGCTGCAAGGTCGCGCCATCGAGCAGCTCCATCGCATAGTAGAAGACGCCGTCCTGGGTCCGCCCGTAGTCGAAGATCGTGATGGTATTGGGGTGAGTCAGCCGTGCGGTGAGCTGGACTTCGCGCTCGAACCGGCCGAGGTTGATCTCGCCGGATCCGGCCCGCAGCAGCTTGATCGCCGAGGGGCGCCGCATCATGCCATGGTGGGCGCGATAGACCTCGCCCATGCCGCCCTCGCCGATCTTTCGCTCGAGCACGTATTGTCCCAGCCGGCGCGCTTCGCGCACTTCCGCGCGTAGTCCGTACATCACCCATGAGATCACCGTGCAGGTGATGATGCAAAAGCCCCAGATGATCGCGGCGGCCACCGGCAGCCAGGGGAAGATCCCCGAGTCGAGCGCGCGCCACGCCAGCCCGCCACCGGCCACCGGGACAACCACTATCGTGACCAGGATCGCCGGCACGCCGAACAAGGCCGTGATGATCGCCGTGCGCCGGGGAGTCGAGGGGACGAGGGCGGCGCGAATGGCGACCATCAAGCCCATGCCGCTCAACTGCAGCATCGTGACGTAGCCGTCCGCCATGTCGATGGCCTGTGCGCTCTCGAGCAAACGATCGCTGGCGAATCCGGCCAGCAGGTAGCGCCCCATCAACGCGCTGATCGTCGAGTTGAGAATCAGCCCGCTGCTCTCCATCCACTGCGAGAACCGGATCGAGCGCTTCCCGCTCCGGCTCAGCCACCAGAAGATGCCGGCGTTGATGGTGGAGGCGATGGTGAAGGCCAGGTCCAGGCCTGGCTTCTTGACCGCGCCGATCGCCCCCAGGCCGCTGCCAAGCAGGATGATGAAAAAGATGATCTTCCAGAACAGTGCGACCCGGTTCTGCAGCAGGGCGCGCGCGTCCTCGCTGTGGTCGCTGGCGGGCGGCGGGTGTTCGTTCGACATGGGATCACGCCGCGCCGTCCCAGTCTGTGCCCTCGATCAACCTGGAGGTTTGGTCGGAGCCGGCGGCAGCTTGCCGCCTTCGGCCAGCGTCTTCATGTTCTGCAGCGCCCGGTTGAACGTCGCCATGCGCCGGGTCTTGTCCGCCTCGCGCGCGGCCGCGTCGGCCAGCATCGAGTTGTCGAAGAAGATGGTGTAGACGAGTTTCGACGTCGTCGCGGTCAGCGGCCTCGCCTCGAGCGTGCCGTGATAGAGATTGTAGGGCCGGTCGTTCCGCACTGTCTGCGTGTAGGTGTAGGACAGCTCGGTCTTCCCGACGAGGACTTCGTTTGCCACCGAACGGACCGCGCCGAACTCGCCGTCGGTACCGGAGGTGATCGTGCATGGAATCTGCAGCCACTCGCCGATGTCGCAGTACTTGCCGACGCGCTTCCACACCTCGGCGGCAGGGCGGTCAACGGTGATTTCCAGCGGGATGAAGGTGTACGTCGGCGCGGCGACCGCTGGACCGCCGGCAGCCGGCGGCGCCTGGGCGGCCGGTGCGGGTGTTTGAGCAGTGGCGGTTGCGCTCAGACTACCAAAGACGATTAAGCAGGCCGCGATCGTAACAACGTGACTTCGCATCGATCCCTCCATGGCCGATGTCAGATCGGCGCGCTCGAAACCATAACACGAGGACGGCGCCGCACCGGCGTCAACCGACGACGCGCTGGTGCTGCTCGCCCAGGCCCTGCACACCCAGCCGGACCTCCTGGCCCGCACGGAGATAGATCGGCGGCTTTTGGCCGAGTCCGACTCCCGGCGGCGTGCCGGTGAGGATGACGTCACCGGACTGCAGGCTCATGTACCGGCTCAAGTAGCTGACGAGAAACGGCACGCCAAACACCATCGTGCGCGTCGAGCCGTTCTGGAACCGGCGGCCGTCGACCTCCAGCCACATCTCGAGCTTCGACCAATCGCCCACTTCATCCGCCGTCACCAGCCACGGGCCGATCGGGCCGAAGGTGTCCGCGCTCTTGCCTTTGACCCATTGGCCCGTGCCTTCGAGCTGAAACGCGCGTTCAGAGACATCGTTGGCGACGCAGAAGCCGGCAACGTGATCGAGCGCCCGCTCCTCGGCGATGTACTTCCCGGGCTCGCCGATCACGACCGCCAGCTCGACTTCCCAATCCGTCTTGAGCGAGCCGCGCGGCAGCTCGATGTCGTCGTTGGGTCCGCTGATGCACGAGGTCGCCTTCATGAACAGGATCGGCTCGACCGGAACCGCCATGCCGGATTCCGCCGCGTGATCGGAATAGTTGAGACCGGCACACACCATCTTCCCGACGCGCCCGACGCACGGCCCCAACCGGGGTTGTCCCGGCACAGCCGGAAGCGTGTTGGGATCGATCGCCTTCAATCGCGCGATGGCGGCGGGACGAAGCGTCTCGCCGGCAAGATCATCGACCACGCTCGACAGATCGCGGATCGTTCCTGAACCATCGTACAAGCCGGGCCGCTCCTGGCCCGGCGAACCGTATCGCAATAGCTTCATCGCTCTCCCTGCACCGGCATGAGCCGGACCACGCGCCCGGCGGTCGATGCCGAAAGCGGAATATTACCGCCCGCGGGATTGGGTACACCCGTCGGGTCCTGAAGTGCAATATAGAAATAACCGTCCGGCGACTGCACGATATCGCGGACGCGGCCGAACTGGTTGAAGAGCACTTCCTGGCTCATGACGCTCTTCCCCTTGATCTCGAGGCGGCGCAGCGCCTGGCCGCGCAGTCCTGACACAAAGAGGCTCGTATTCTTCCACTGGGGGTAGCGGCTGCCGGTGTAGAACGTGATGCCCGCCGGTGCGTACGTCGGCGTGAAGTAGACGATCGGGTCGTCCATGCCTGCGATCGACAGCTCCACACCCGGTTGGGCGGCCTTCGACGCCACCGCCCAGCCGTAGTTGTGGCCCTTCTCGACGACATTGATCTCGTCGGCGCTGTTGGGACCATGCTCCGATTCCCACAGGATCCCGGTGACGGGATCCCACGCGAACCCTTCCGGATTGCGATGGCCGTAACTCCAGATCGTCGGCACCGCTCCCGGCGTCGCCGCGAACGGGTTGTCCGCCGGCAGCGAGCCGTCGTCGTTGACGCGATGAATCTTGCCGAGCGGCGTCTTCAGATCCTGCGCGTTTGGCTGATGACCGCGCTCGCCTAACGAGAAGAACAAGTGGTTCTGCCGATCGAAGATCATGCGGGTGCCGTAGTGCGCGCCGTTGGTCGTGTAGAGCTCGGCCGGCGCACGGTAAATGAGCTGTTGATCGGTCCATTCGTTCTTGTCGTTGATGTGACCGCGCACGACCACCGTCATCGACGGGACCTGCTGCGGCGGCGTCTCCGGCGGGGCGGTGTTGCCCGGCTTGTCTTCGCTGTAGGCGAGGTAGATCCAGCGGTTCCGCGCGTAGTCGGGATGCACTTCGATATCGAGCAAGCCGCCGTCCTGCTGCACGTGCGCCTTCGGCACGCCGCTCACCGGCTCCGACAACTTGCCGCGATCGATCACGCGCAGCCGCCCGTCGCGCTCGGTGACGAGCAACCGCCCATCGGGCAGGAACGCGAGCCCGAACGGCGTCATCAACCCATCCGTCACGAGCTCGATGCGAAACGCCTGCTTCGCGGAATTCACCACGGTTCCATTCGGGTTCGCGACAAACGCCGGCGCCGGACGTGCCGTCGCGGTGGCGGTGCGAATGTGCTGGATCAACTGGAAGACCTGCAGCTCGGTCAGCGCGCCACCGAACGCGGGCATTTCGGTCGCGGGCACGCCGGCTTTGATGGTGGCGGTGATGCGGGCGTCATCCATGCGGCCGAGCCACGCCTCGTCGAACAGATTCGGCGCGCGGCCGCCGGCGCCGTGGCAGCCCGCGCACTTGTCGTTCCAGAGCAACGAGCCCGCCGATGGTCCGCGTCCCCCTCCCCCGCCGGGTGCCTGCGGCGCGCCGGCCGTCGCAGGTGCGGCGGCTTGCGCCATGACAACGGCCGTGACGGCGACACCCATCCACGCGGACACGAGGACGGTGACAAGTCCCAACGATTTCATCTCAAGTCCTCACCGCGAGTTATAAGTCTTGCTGACGTTGTTGCGGCTGTTGGTGACGGTGAACGCGCCGCTGGTGTCGGCCGTCACCTTGATCCAGTACGCGGGCACATGCGGCGGCGCCGGAGCCGGGCGAGGAGCGCCGGGCTGCGCGGGCGGCGCCGTCAATCGCTGCGCGAGCGTGGCCGGCTCCTCGAGGTTCGCGATGTAGACCCCGGGGGCGTTGTGCTCGATTCCCGCGGTGTACGACCAGTGGAGTTGCCAGATATCTTCAAGGCCCGGTGTCGACCGGAGCAACTTCATCACGTCGACCGCCGCGCCCTTGGTCGTCCCGTTTTGCATGATTGCGGCACGCGGCCTCAACCCCAGCACCATCGGCGGCGGATTGGAGACACTCGTACCGTGGTGCGTGACCATGAAGAGGTCGACCGTACCGACGAGATTGTTCGGGCACATCAACTCCATCTCTTTGTTCCAGAGCAGGTCGCCGAAATCGGCGGCGCGAAACCGCCCGAGGGTGACGATGCTGCCAACCGACTGGCCGTTTTCCGGATCGTCGGTGATGTCTTTCGGCTTTGTCGCGGCGCACGCCGGGTTGGGCCGGCCCGCACCGGGCGCGCCGGCGAGCGGCGCCTTCAACACGTCGCCAGCGGACGTCACAATTCGCCAGTCGAGTCCCTTGACCGGCACCGCGTCGCCAGGCTTGACGACGAGGTGTTTGGCTTTGGCCCACAGCTCCGCGTACGCCGCCTGGAATCCTGGCACTTGCTCCCTGAGATTCGGCACGACCGGACCCTCGACGGTCGGACCGTGATCGACGAAGGTGCCGACCGGAATATTCTTGACGAGCTCCTGAAGGCCGCCGACGTGATCGACGTGGTAATGGGTCGAGATCAGGTAATCGATGCGCTTCACGCCCGCCGCGGCGAACACTTCTTTCAGGCGATCAAGGTCCCGCGCTCCGGGACTGCCGCTGTCGATCAACACCGTTTCGCCGGAGGGCGCGATCCACAGCGCGGCCTTTCCGCCTTCGGGATCGATAACGTAGATCTCCAGCGGGCGTTGGGCGCTGACCGCCGCGGCGGCGATCAACATGAGCAGAAGAAAGACGAGCCGTTTCATACCTTTTTCCCCGCGCCGTAGCGTTGCGCCACGGCGATAACGAGCATCCATACACCGGCGATCAGCAGACCCGTTGCTTCACGCGCCAATTCGACGTTGGCCGATTTCATTTCCCACGCGTCGAACATGTGGGAGTAGCCGGTGGTCCGGCCGCCGTCGATGATGGCGACCGCCCAGGCCAGTGCCACCGCGGCGACCAGCAGCGGCGCCATCGCCGGAACCGGCGCGCGCAGGCCGGTCGCAAGACAGATGGCGAACGCGACGCCGTAGATCGCCATCCAGCGGACGGGATCGGGATCGTTCCACTGCACCGCCGCCGACAGCAGGAACAGCGCGCACATGATCCAGTTCAGGACGCGAAAGATCTTCACTGAACACCGATTGTCAATCCCACGCGAAACGCACGTGGCTGACCGGGATACACGTAGGGCACGGTGCCGCCGCGGAAGCCGGCGAG
>JANOZI010000794.1:0-2264 GCA_031429375.1 Acidobacteriota bacterium
CACCGAGGCAAACTCGAATCCCGAAGCCCGCTCACTCGCGCAGTACGGCGGCCAGAATCAGATCTCCGTGATGAGCCTCGATTCCATCGCCGAGGTCCAGATCGTCAAGGGTGTGCTGCCTGCGGAATACGGCGGCGTGGCTGGCGGACAGATCAACGTCATCAGCCGATCGGGCACGAACACCTTCCACGGCTCGGCCTTCTACAGCGGCCAGAACGAGAAGTGGAACGCCCGCAACTTTTTCTCCACCGCCCAGCAGCCCGTCGGTACCTTCAACCAGTACGGCGGGACGCTCGGTGGGCCTATCCTCCCTAACCGGGCGTTCTTCTTCGGCACCTATGAGGGCTACCGCGAAAACGTCCAGATCAATCTGAATCAAGTGGTGCCGTACCAGGCTGTCAAGGACGAGATCATTCGCGCCTTGCCGTTTCCTGAAACGAGAACGGTGCTCGACGTGCTCCCGCTGCCGACCGAGCCGATTGTGTCGTCCTCCGGTGTCACCGATCCCCGCATCGGGCGGTGGCGCGGTCTCGGCACCCGGAAACGCACCGAGAATCACATCGTCGCCAAGGGTGACGTCGCCCTCTTCAACGGCGCCAACCTGGCGGTCACCTACACGCGGCTGCGGCCGTTCACGCTGGAACCCAGGGCCGTCCTGAACAATGCGAACGATCGCGAGTTTCCGAACGAACAGGATCGCATTGCGGCCCAGATAGTGGTCACGCGTGGCGCCTGGGTCTCGGAGAGCCGCGTCGGGTGGAACAAGACCTACCTGGCACGGCTCGATGCGTTCCTGGGCGTGAAAGGTCCTAACGCCCCGGCCGAGGTCCTGCCGTACGGCCGCCGCATGCCCGCGTTCAACATCACGAATCTCTTCGCAACGCCACGGTCGGAAATCTGGGATATGGCGGGCACCACCTACAGCGTCGAACAAAAATTCAGCCGTGGCTGGCAGCGGCATCTGCTGAAGGCCGGCTTCCGTTTCATGAGAGAGACCGGCGGGCGCTTGAACCCCGAGAACCCCTCCTTCACGTTTCAAACCTACGATGACTTGCTCGCCAACATCCCACAGTCGCTGAGCACGTCGTTTGGGGCGCCGCCACACGAGTCGGACATGGATCAATACAGCGGCTTCATTCAGGACGACTGGCGCCTCGGCGACCGCTTCGTCCTGAATCTTGGCCTGCGCTATGACTATTACGGCGTCGTCAAGGTCCGCCCGACGACGGATGTTCCGGTCGAAATCGTCAATTTCGAGGCCCCTACCGACTTGCGCAGTCTGGACTTTGGGGCGTTGCGGGATCCGCTCGAGCCCTACGAACCTGATGCGAATAACTTCGGCCCGCGAATCGGATTCGCGTGGACGGTCGATCAGCACCAGCGGACGGTGGTCCGCGGCGGTGTTGGCTATCTTCACAGTCCACACCTGGTGGCGACGGTCCGGCAAAGCGCGGCGAACCCGTTCATCCCGTTTCGCATTGTCTACAACCGCACGGAGATATCGACGCGGGCCATCAAGTGGCCCTTGTACACCGACGAGTCCATGGTCTACGCGCTGGCGGATTCGGGCGGCCGGCGCAGCGTGTTCTCGTTGTTCGACCCGAACATCGAGACCCCCTTCACCATCCAGTCGATGGTCAGCGTGCAGCGATCGTTCGGCCAATCGATGGCGGTCGAGGTCGGCTACCTTCGCACCGATGGTCGCGACTTCCCGATGCAGCGACAGTTCACGCAGGCCTTCGATCGGCAGACCGGGGCGCGGCCCAATCCGGCACTCGGCGCGCCGGGCGGCTACTACGTCGACAGCAGCCAGACGATGGTCTACAACGGACTGCAGACCTCGCTTCGCAAGCGCTTCGCGAATCGCTATTCGTGGGAGGTCAACTATACGTTGGGCAAGAGCGACGCGACGCAGGGCGGCGACCTGTCGGCGTATTACATCGCCAGCTTTGACAATAACCAGGACTTCTGGGATCCGGAATACGATCGCGGACCCGCCAGTAATGATGTGCGTCACCGGCTGAACGCCTCGTACATTTATGAGCCCCCGCAAATCCCCGGCGACCACCGTGTGCTGAACAAGATCTTCGGGAACTGGCAGCTGTCCGGCATTATCCAGTCGCGATCGGGCACGGCACTGCGCGTGCAGCAGCCGTCGGGAATCGACCGCAGCCGGCCCGACGTCGTGCCTGGTGGCCCCCTCATTTTTGACGTCTGGAAAGTGCGCTGCGATCCCCGCGCGGGCACCTACCTGACTCCGGCCG
>JANOZI010000795.1:0-4772 GCA_031429375.1 Acidobacteriota bacterium
ACGCAACACGAACACGATCCGCGCGCGCCGGAGCTGCACCTCGAATCGCTCGGCATCAGCGACATGGAAAAAATCGAGATGCTTCAGCTTGCGAAGCAGAAGAGCAGCGTCGATCCGGTCGTCGCCTACCTCATCGCCGCCACGAACGGGCTGATGTACCGCCACTTGATCGGCAAGCTAAATCGCTACCCGATTCCCGAGATCCCAGTTCCACCAGGGCCCGGCCGTCGCCTGCTGGATGTCGGCTGCAGTTGGGGCCGCTGGTCGCTCGCCGCCAGCGCCGCCGGTTATGACACGGTCGGTATCGATCCATCGCTTGGCGCGGTGATGGCGGCGCGCCGGGTCGCGAGGCAGCTGGGCTCCTCCAATCGCTACCTGGTCGGCGACGCGCGGTACCTTCCGTTTGCGGCCGGGAGCTTCGATGTCGTGTTCTCATACAGCGTGATCCAGCATTTTTCAGAACGGGATGCGGAGTACGCCGTGGGTGAAATCGGCCGGCTATTGCGGCCTGGTGGAATGGCCAAGGTACAAATGCCGACGCGCTTCGGCGTGCGATGCCTGTATCACCAGGCCCGGCGAGGTTTCCGCGCACCTCGAGGGTTTGAGGTACGCTACCGGACGTTGCCGGAATTGCGTCGGTTGTTCGCGGAGAGGGTCGGCCCCGTGGAGTTTGCGGCCGATTGCTACTTCGGCATCGGTTTGCAACCGTCTGATGCGCCGATGATGACGCCGGGGCTGAAGGCCATCACCTCCGCGTCGGAGGCGCTGAAGCGCGCAAGCCTTCGCCTCCCCACTCTGACCCGCGCTGCCGACAGCGTATTCATCGAAGCCGTGAAGACGGCGTGACACCCGGCATGGCAGCAGGCAACATCAAGGGCGACGTGTTGCGGATGTATTTGAATCATCCGTACCCGAACTATTCTGCAGCAGAACGCCGGGCCATCTTCCCGGCCGAACTGGCCCGCTACCGATTTCTCGGTCTCGAGCCGTTCCTCCCCGGCGCGCGGCTGATCGACGTCGGCTGCGGCACGGGCCATCGCGTGATGCCCATGGCGCAGCACTTCGGCGTTCGCGAATACGTCGGCTTCGATCACTCCACGACCTCACTGGACGTGGCGCGGGTGCTCGCCGCCGAGCTGCAATTCACCAAGGCCACGTTTGCCGAAGGCGATCTGTTTACGCTGCCGTACCCCGACGAATCGTTCGACGTCGTGATCTCGCAGGGCGTGTTGCATCACACCAGCGACCCGCTGCGCGGCTTCAGGGAACTGGTGCGGATCTGCAAGCCGAACGGCTTCGTGGCCATCTATCTCTATAACAAGTGGAACCACTGGCGGCACAACCTCCAGAAGCAGCGAGTGAATCGGCTGGCCGGCGACGACGTCGAGAAGCGTTTCGACGTGGCGTACGGCTTGTACGGCAACCGGCCCCTCGCCGAGATGAGCGCCGCCGACATCGCCGGCTTCTACGATCAGTATTGCCATCCGCACAAGAGCGATCACACGGTAGGAGAGACGCTCGGCTGGTTCGACGCGGCAGGACTTCAGTATTGGGGCTCGTATCCGCCGCTCGGGTTCAAGGACTTCGTGGCGATGGCGCAGTTTCGCGGCCGGATGGCGCGCGAGTACCCTGGATTCCATACCCGCATTGCCGCGTCGATCGTCCGGCTCGCCATGGCAGCGCCGCAGGCCACGGCGGGGTCGCCGCCGTTCCGAGTTCCAACGGTCTTTCACCAATTCATGTGGCAGTTGATTTACGCGATCCAGGGAAGCCGGGGCAAATATTCCGGCGGCCCGGCGTTGTGCGGGCGTAAGGTGCGGGGCGGCTAACACTCATGTGTGGCATTGCAGGTTTTCTGAATCTCGACGGCGCTCCCGCCGCGATCGGCACCGTGTCGCAAATGGCCGAGTTGCAGCGGCATCGCGGTCCGGACGATCACGGCATCCGCCTGTTCTCGCTGGCGGAGGGAACGTCGATCGAGCCGGCGCCCGGCGACACGACCACCGCCGGCAGCTTTGAAGGCGGCGTCGGCTTCAATCGCCTGAAGATTCTCGATCTCACGCGCTGCGGCCATCAGCCGATGACCAGCAGCAACGGCCAGATCATCATCGGATTCAACGGCGAGATCTACAACGCGTTCGATTTCCGGCCCGAGCTCGAACGCGCCGGGTATCGCTTCCGCAGCCGCACCGACACGGAAGTCATCCTGTACTTGTACGAGCACTACGGACTCGAGGGCATGCTCGAGCGCCTGAACGGCATGTTCGCCATTGTCCTCATCGACTTGCGCAATCGCGAGCTGCTGATGATTCGCGATCACCTCGGCGTCAAGCCGCTCTACTGGACCATCGCCGGGTCGTCGCTGCTGTTTGGGTCAGAGGCCAAGTCGTTTCTCGCGCATCCCGCGTTCAAGCCGCAGGTTGACGATCGCCACCTGGACGAGTACCTCGGCTTTCGCTACATCGCCGGCGAAGAGTCGCTGCTGAAGGGCGTGGTGCAGCTCAGACCGGGGCATTATCTCCGCGTCAAGTCGGGCCGCATCACCACCCATCGCTACTGGTCGGTGCCCGACCACGCTGAGAAAGTCGAAATCTCGGATGCCGCCGCCGTCGATCAAATGGCGCAACAGCTGCGCGACAGCGTGAAGTCGCAGCTGCAAAGCGACGTCACGGTCGGGTGCCAGCTCTCGGGCGGAATCGATTCCTCTCTGGTCGCCGTACTGGCGCGCTCGTATTTCGACGCCGACATGGAAACCTTCTCGGTCGTGTTCGACGACCAGAAGTTCTCCGAGCAGAAGTGGATGACACAGGCGGCCGCGGTCGCGCGCGCCGACAGCCACCACGCCACCTTCACACCGGAGGTGTTCTTCGAGAACCTCAAGCAGGCAAGCTGGCACATGGACCAGCCGATGGGCCATCCCAATTCGTTGGGCATCTGGCTGCTCGCGCGCGAAGCCCGCAAGCGGGTGACGGTGCTGCTGAGCGGCGAAGGCGCCGATGAAGTGTTGGGCGGCTATTCGCGCTTCTATTACGCCAACGTGAGGCCGCGGCTCAGGCCATGGCTTCCTGCGCTGCGCCATTTGCCTGGCATCGGCGGGAGGCTGGAACGCGATTTGGGCGGCGACCCGGTGGGCGCGTTTATCAACGGCTCGCGGTTTCAGGATCCCGATGACGTCCGCGATCTTCGACCGGGCGCCAACCTCGAGCCCGCAGTCGGCCGGCGACGGGCGATCTTCGAAGAGGGCACCGGCACGCATCTCGACCGCTGCCTGAAATACGAGATGCAGACCTACATGGTGGATCTCCTGTTACGCCAGGACAAGATGACCATGGCCCACTCGGTCGAGAACCGGGTTCCGTTTCTCGACAAGAACCTCGTGACCTTCGCGCGCGCGCTGCCGGCGCGATACCTGGTCAGCAACTCGGTGCTGGGGGCGGCCCGCCCGTCGCGAGCGACCAAGGTGGTCCTCAAGTCGCTGGCACGACGCTATTTCGACGACGCCTTCGTCTATCGGCAGAAGTCGGGTTTCCCCCTGCCGCTCGCTCAGTACTTTGACAATCCGGCCTTCCAGGTCTTGATGGAGGAGCAGCTGCTGCCGGGAATATCTCAGCGCGGCTGGATGGACGCCGGCGCGTTGCGCCGTCGATGGAAGGGCCTCTCGCATGCCTCGCAGGGGGCGAGCGAGAGCTTGTGGATCGCCGTCGCCCTCGAGCTGTGGGCGCAGCAGGTCCTGGATGGCCGGGTCAAACGCGAACCGGTGCGCGCGGCCGTAGTCACCACTCCGGCACCGGCCGCGATCAGTCCGGCGCCGGCGGCGATTACTTCGACACAGGCCGCGCTCGCGGCGATCGCACCGCCACCGCCCGCGATCGCAACCCGGACGACGGTGGCGCGCCCGATCAGAAAAGTGCGCGTCGTCTTTTGTTGGGCCGAAGCGTCAGGCTACATGGCCGCCTGCTGGCGGGCGCTGGCCGCGCGGCCTGGCGTCGACGTCCACATCATTCACCCTCAGCAGTTGTTCAACTGGCAGAAGAACCGCTTCCACCACGAGCTCGACGGCCTGTCGAACGAGATGTTCCAGCCCAAAGAGCCGCAGATCGAAGCGTGGCTCCTGGAAGCGGTCACCCGGCAGCGTCCTGATGCCGTCGTCGTCTGCGGATGGATTTACTGGCCCTACACGCGGCTGGTCCGCTCGCCCGCGCTGCGCGAGGCGCGGATGATTCTCGGGATGGATTCACCCTGGCGCGCCACCTGGACGCAGCGCCTTGCGCGCTTCAGGCTGGCCTCGACGCTGCGGCGCTGCTCCACGGTCGTCACGGCCGGCGAGCGCAGCGTGGCCTACGCCCGGAAACTGGGCGTGCCGGAAGCGAGAATCCGCACCGGTTATTACGGCTTCGACTACGACCGCTTTGGCCGTGTCGCCGAGTCGCGGACGAGTTGGCCGCGGCAGTTCCTGTTTCTGGGACGCTATGTGCCGCAGAAGGATCTCGGGACTCTGGTCGCGGCCTACGAGCGCTACCGGGGGTTGGTGTCCGATCCGTGGGGACTGACGTGCTGCGGAGACGGCCGGGAAGGCGGGCTGCTCGAGAACCGTACCGGCGTCACTGATATCGGATTCAAGTCACCGTCCGAGCTGCCCGAGGTATTCCGCAGCCACGGCGCATTTGTGATGGCCAGCTACTTTGAACCGTGGGGCGTCGCGATTGCCGAGGCCGCGGCGACGGGTTTGCCGTTGATCTGCACCACCGCTTGCGGCGCAAGTGTCGATCTGG
>JANOZI010000796.1:0-3819 GCA_031429375.1 Acidobacteriota bacterium
CGAGGTCGGACGCGCGGCGGGAGTGAAGACGCTTGTGCTCAATCACCTCTCGATCCGGTACGACCGCGCCACGGCGATCCCCCTGCTTCGAGAGCAGGTAGACGCCAGCAAATTCGCTGGTGAGTGCTGGTTATTGGATGAGAGCGAATTCATCGCACTGAAACACCCCTCGACCTCGCTCGGGGCAGGCAGAAACACAGAAACACAGATTCCAAATGGGGTCTGATTCGTCATTCTGTGTTTCCGTGCTTCCACGTTTCCGTGAGAGTATTTCAAGATCGTGTCGACATTAAATCACCAGGATGTGAAGCGGATCGCCGAGCTCGCGCGCCTCGAACTGACGACCGATGAGCTCGAGCTCTTCACGCGGCAGCTGGGCGACATCCTGACCTACGTCGAGCAGATCCGGGCGCTCGACACCACCGGCGTCCCGCCCACATCGTCCGTCCTCAATCGGCCGGTGGATCGCACCGACGAACCGCGGCCGTCGCTCGCGCGCGCCGACCTGCTCCGCAACGCGCCCGACGCGGCGCCGGAAGCGGGCCTCTTCAAAGTGCCCCGAGTGATCGGATGATCCGCCTTCGCCAAGGCTGCGGCGGACAAGCCCTATGACCGTACGAGAGCTCGCGAAACAGCTGGCTGACGGCGCGACTACCGCTGCGGCCACGGTGGAAGCATGCCTCGAGCGCATCAAGGCTACGGAGCCGTCGGTCGGCGCCTTTATCACCGTGATCGCCGAACGCGCGCTCGATCGGGCGCGCGCGCTCGATGCCGTGCGCGACCAGGGCGGCACGCTCGGATCGCTGCACGGCGTGCCGGTCGCCCTCAAAGACAACCTGTGCACGGCCGGCGTGCCCACCACCGCCGCCTCGAAGATTCTGCGCGGCTTCATTCCGCCGTACGACGCCGCGATCGTCGAGCGGCTCGAAGCCGCGGGCGCCGTGATTATCGGCAAGACCAACCTCGACGAGTTTGCGATGGGCTCGTCAACCGAGAACTCGTCACTCGGGCCCACGAAGAACCCGTGGGACGCGACCCGCACGCCGGGTGGATCGAGTGGCGGATCGGCGGCGGCCGTGGCGGCACACATGGTTCCGGTTGCGCTCGGCTCCGATACCGGCGGCTCGATCCGGCAGCCGGCGGCGCTGTGCGGCGTGGTGGGGTTGAAGCCCAGCTACGGCCGCGTGTCGCGCTACGGCTTGATCGCCTTTGCCTCGTCGCTCGATCAGATCGGGCCGTTCGCGCACACCGCTGCAGACGCCGCGGTGATGTTCGGCGTGATCGCCGGCCACGATCCGCGCGACTCGACCTCGTCCACCGAATCGATCCCCGATCTGTCATCGACCCTGACCGGTGACGTCAAGGGCCTGCGCATCGGCGTGCCGCGCGCGTTCCTGGGCGAGGGCGTGGACGAAGCGGTGTCGTCGGCGTTTGCCGCGGCGCTCGCCGTGCTCGAGGCCCGCGGCGCGGTGCTGGTGGACATCGAGCTGCTGCACGCCGGCTACGGCATTCCGGTTTATTACCTGATCGCCACTGCTGAAGCCTCGTCCAACCTCGCGCGCTACGACGGCGTCCGCTACGGCCATCGCGCGACACGTAGGGCACCCCTTGAAGGGGTGCCCCACAAAGATGAGCTGCGGGAAATGTACGAGCGGACGCGCGACGAGGGCTTCGGCGCCGAAGTGAAGCGCCGCATCATGCTCGGCACGTACGTATTGAGCGCCGGCTATTACGATGCGTATTACCTGAAGGCGCAGCAGGTTCGCACGCTGCTGCGTCGCGATCACGAGCAGGCGTTCGAGCGCGCTGACGTCATCGCCACGCCGACGACGCCAACGCCGGCTTTCAAGCTCGGCGAGAAGACGAGCGATCCGCTCCAGATGTACTTGAACGACATCTTCACGGTGAGCGCCAACCTGACGGGCCTGCCCGCGATCAGCGTGCCGTGTGGATTCTCGCGTGATCGCCTGCCAATTGGATTGCAGCTGACCGGGCGGATGTTCGACGAAGCCACGCTGCTGCGCGCCGCCGACGCCTACCAGCGCGACACGACCTTCCACAATGAGACGCCCCGCCTTCGCTAAAGCTACCGCGGGCAGGCCGCCCAGCGGCACATGACGATCGTTCTCCCGCTCTGCGCCGCCTATGCGCTGTGGTGCCTGCTCACCATGCCGGCGGCGGCGATCACCACGCCAGACTCGGTGCACTATCTCAACGCCGCCGCCATCGTTCCCCTTGGCTACCCGCTGTTCCTGACGATCACCGGCGCGCGCGGCGCGATGGTGGTGCAGCCGATCCTGTTTGCGGCCGCGCTGGCCCTGCTCGGCCGCGAAACCATTCGCGTCACTCGCAGCACCGGGTTGGCGGTGGCCGTGGTTGCCGGCGCCATGCTGGTGCCGCAAGTGAAGGACTTTCACGCCTCGATCCTGACCGAATCGCTGTTCATGTCGGCGGTGATCGTCCTGCTGGCCCTGATGATTCGCTACCTGCAGCAACCGTCGTGGCAGCTGATGGTCTGGCTCGCGACGCTCGTCGGCGCGAGCGCGACGCTCCGTCGCACCGGCGTCGCCTTCCTGCCCGTGTTGCTGTTGATGGTGTTCATGCAGCGCCACCGCCTGCAGAAAAATAATGTGCCGCGATCGCAGACAGCGTTTTTCCTGCTGGCGGCCGCAGTGCCGTTTGCCGGCATCATCACCGCCGAGCAAATCGCCGCCCGGGTCGTGCACGCCGGCCAGACGTCAAGCCTGATGGGACGTCACCTGTTTGCCAAAGCCGCGCTGCTCGACGCGCCACCCGCGCCGCCGGGGGCGGATGCGCTCGGGACAGAGCTGAATCGAGACCTGGACGACGACTACGCGCCAATTCGCGCGCTGCTCGGCCGCGCACCCCGCGACGTGCGCGCGGTGCTGACCATCAACTACGAGACGTGCCTGCAGGGGCTATGCGCCGAACGGTCGCGCAACCTGATGCCCGATCGGGCGGAACCGGAGCAAACCGCGATCATGGGCCGCGTGGCGCTGAGGCGAATCCTGCGCGCCCCGCTCGAGTTCGCCCGGCTGGCCGCGCTGCATTACCAATCCTTGTGGACGGTCGATCGCCTGCGGCATCCCGACACCGCACCGGCGCTGACGCAGTTCATCGCGATCAACCGGCCGCTGCCCTTCGAGGGTGATGCCTTCCGCGCCACGCCGGATTACGTGATCGCCTACACAGGAGACGCGCGCGTTCGTTACGTGCAGTGGGGAGTCTTTGCGCTCGCGACCCTGACCGCCGCGCTCGCGGCCGCCGGCCTCGCCGCCGCCCTCACGGGACGGGAGCTCCCGCCGGCGATGGCGATCGCGTGCCTGTCAGCAGTTGTCGCACACAGTGGGTTGATCTTCACGGCGCTACTCGCAGCAGGATTCTCGCGATTCATGATCGGCCTCTGGCCGGCGATCACAACGGCGACGCTGTTTGGGTTCTGGGTAATCCGCGATCTCGCCACAAAGAAGAGTTCTGAACTCTGAACTCTGAACTCTGAACTCTGAACTGACAACTGCTCTGGCAACTGTTAACTGGCGACTGGCAACTGGTAACTGTCACTGCGCCGTCATGTTTGGGCGACCTTGTCGTAACACGTACTTCTGAATCTTGCCGGTGGCGGTCTTGGGAAGCTCCGCGACCGGGGTAAAGCCGTGTGGCACCTTGAAGTGCGCCAGGTTGGCGCGGCAGAACTCGCGCAGTGCCTCGGCCGTGGCCGACTGGCCGCTCTTGAACACCACGAACGCGTGCGGCGCCTCGCCCCATTTGTCGTGCGGCAGGCCGACCACCGCGGCTTCC
>JANOZI010000797.1:0-2943 GCA_031429375.1 Acidobacteriota bacterium
GTTCGTCGACGGATACTGTGTGGCCAAAGACGAGGTGATCGTGGCAACGGCTGCGCTCGCCTGAGCCACGGTGACGCCGGGCATCAGGCGTCCGTGAATGAGCACCCATACGGTGCTTCGATCGGTGCCGCCGGTGCTAAAACGCGGATGACGTTCGAGCGGCAGAAAGACGGCGACTTCTCCGTTCCCACTGACGTGGCCATCGAATTGAGCCGGCGCGACGCCCGTCACGACATGCGGGACCCTGTCCAGCAATCAATCAACCCCGTTCATCTTTGCAATGCAAAGTTATTTGAACATAAGTAGAGCGACGCCGCGGTAGAGTGATCGGAAGCAGGTTCGCCCTGATCGAGCACAAGGAGCACACCAACATGAAGCCGAAGAACACCATCTGCCTGTGGTTCAACCAGGACGCCCATGACGCCGCGCGCTTCTACGCCGCGACCTTCCCGGATAGTAAAGTGACCGCTCTGCACCAGGCGCCTGATGACTACCCGGGCGGCAAGAAGGGCGATGATCTGACAGTAGAGTTCACGGTGTTCGGCACGCCCTGCCTCGGCCTCAACGGCGGCCCGGAGTTCAAGCACAGCGAGGCCTTTTCGTTCCAGATCGCGACGGACAATCAGGAAGAGACCGACCGCTACTGGAAGGCGATCGTCGGCAATGGCGGCCAGGAAAGCCAGTGCGGTTGGTGCAAGGACCGCTGGGGCATTTCCTGGCAGATCACTCCGCGCGTGCTGACCGATGCGCTCGCGGCCGGTGGCGATGAGGCCGGGCGTGCCTTCGCGGCGATGATGCCGATGACGAAGATCGACGTCGCCACCATCGAGGCAGCACGGCGCGGCTGACGTGAGGCAGGGATTCGCGCCATTCGCGGCGGCCGAGGCACGATTTGCCCGCGGTTCAGCCCGTTACGTATAATCAGAGGTTCCAACCTACTGGGAGGTCGTTCAACGGTAGGACAGCAGACTCTGACTCTGCTTATCGGGGTTCGAATCCCTGCCTCCCAGCCAACTCGTCCAGAGGAGAGACCTCTCACTCTGTAGAACGCCAGTTCTCGGGCAGCTGGTCCTGTCACGTCGTCGGCCAGAAGATCTCGTTCTCCTCAATCTCGCGAAAGCACTCCGCGGCCGTGAGCCACGGTGGACCGTGAGCCAGTTGTTGGTGTGGCGAAAGTACGCCAAGTCGAACCTGCCGAACCTGCTGCCGTAGTCACTGATCCTGGTCCCGGCTGGTCCCGATCGCCGTCTCGACATCCGCCAGTGTGATCATCATCGTCATCGGATCAACCGGCGACGCCGCAAAGCCGTGGTGAACGTAGAAGCGCTTCGCCTCCTCCGAAATGGCGTGCAGCAGAATCGCGCGGATGCCCACGGTTTCCGCCACGGCGAGCGTTCGCAAGAGTACATCCCGGAGGAGCGCGGAACCGAGGCCGGTCCCTTGATGCGCCCGATCGACGGCCAGCCGAACGAGGACCATGACTGGGATCGGCTCCGGCATGTTGCGCCGCACTTTGCCAGTGGTGACGGCGTGAGCGACGGCGCCGGTGGCCAGTGCGTAGTAGCCGACCACATGTCCGTCACCGATGACCACGAACGTGCGCGATGCGCGGGTACCCTCGTTCTGTAATGCTCGCCGTTTCAGCCAATCGTTCAGTTCAGGGACAGCGCAGTCGAACGCCGAAACGTCGTGCTCGCTGGTGAGATGTTGCGGCGCACTGAGCGAACCGCTCATCGCTCCCAGGGCGCGCGCTTCGCGAGCAACTTGCGCAAACGCGGGTTGTCCGCCGGCGAAGCATCCAGCGCTTTGGCAAATCGTCGGAACGCCGCCTCGTCCAGATGGAACAGTCGGCGGTCCAGCAGGACAGACTGGGCTTCGCGGGTGGCAGCGTCCAGCATGAACTCCGTCCGGTCCTTCCCCGTGGCCTCCGCTGCACGATCAATCAGCGAGCGACGTGCCTCGTCAGTGCGCAAATTGATGACCTTGGTTCGTGCTGTCGCGGTTGCCATGATGAGCTCCTACAGGTTCGGCGGCCGAATCTCGATGACACAACAATAGCCGGGCGTATACACATTGTCAACACACCACCGAGTCGGACGCCGCCATGTTCACGCCCGTTTCCTGTCCGATGTTTGTATACATATTTCGGACAGCCAGTCTCCCCTCACGCGGCCGCGATTAGGTAGTTGCGAAATCCGTCTCTAACACCCAGCCAGATTCTCTGCTATAGCAACAACTTACGTCGACCAGTTTCCTTCGAGAATCCCTGCCTCTCGTCGCCTCAACTGCCGTGCGCAGTTCGGCTTGCGCTGACCGCCCTTTCACCGTCTCCACAATATCTCCACGTCCAGGCAGCTTTCGCCGTTGTGAGTCCGGGGGGGTGAGTAGTCGAGGACGGAGATGGTGTGATCCCCGTTCATGCCAGAAATGGCATGATGAATCGAGATGCACCGTTCGTTGAAGCCCGTCATCTGGCTCGGCGATTCGCTGCGTGAGCTGAAGACGCTCCCCGCTGCGGGGCAGGACGAGATGGGCTATGCGATCTACCTGGCGCAGTGCGGGCAGAAGCACGTGTCGGCGAAGCCTCTAAAGGGACTAGGCTCAAGTGTGCTGGAGGTGGTCTCCGATCACCGAGGAGATACCTTTCGTTCGGTGTATACCGTCCGATTCGCCGACCGCGTGTTTGTTTTGCATGCGTTCCACAAGAAGTCGAAGAGCGGCGTTGCGACGCCGAAGGCAGACATCGATTTTGATCAAACAGCGCCTGAAGCAGGCCACTGAAATCAGCAGGATGAAGGAGTAGACCGATGGCGCGGAAGGACTACATCGTCGGGAGCGGCAACGTGTTCGAGGATCTCGGGCACCCGCGCCCGGCGGAAGCGCTCGCGAAGGCGGAACTCGCCCGCAAGATTGCCGGGGTAATCGCTAAGCGCCGATTGACGC
>JANOZI010000798.1:0-6847 GCA_031429375.1 Acidobacteriota bacterium
GTGGCTGAGGATCAGCGGCGCCACCGGATAGGGGAACGGCACGGCGCTGATGATCTCGGCGCCGACCTGCGGGTGCACGCGGATCTTCTGGAACTCTTCCTGCGTCAGCGGGCCGGGCTTCGACAGGATGTGCTCGGGCACCGCGAGCTTACCGATGTCGTGCAGCAGCGCCGCCGTCTTCACCCCCTGGATTTCCATGTCCGACATCCCGAGCCCGCGCGCAATGGCCGTGGCATAGACCTGGACGCGGCGGATGTGTGACTGGGCGGTCTGATCCTTGGCGTCGATCGCGAGCGCGAGCGCTTCGATGGTCGCCAGGTGCAGATCGGCCATCTCTTCGACGTGCCGCCGCTCGTCGTCGATGCGCCCGAGGTAGACCTTGTAGGTGCGATAGGTGAGATAGAGCGGCGCGAGGGCCAGCACCGCAATCCACAGGCCGGATGTCATCACGGCCCACGTGGCGAGGGCGGCTGCGCCGGCGCCCACGAAGTAACTGGGCGCGCTCCACAGGAAGTTCTGGTTCCAGACGGCGAGGAAGTTCTGCTTCGTGGCCAGCGCCACCGCCACCGCGATCAAGCAGGTGTTGAACACGAAATACATCGTCGCGGCGGCGACGAGCGGCTTGGCGACTCCGGGTACATCGTGCGCGAGCGTGCCGGGCACGCCGCCGAGCAGCTCGTACGCCACGCCGGCGGCCTGCACGGTGATGGCCAGGCACGCCATGCTGAACAACGTCCGGTGGATCGGGTTCTTCGCCTTCATCCGGAACGTGCACTGGCTCCACGCGCTCGTGACCGCCACCAGCATGGTTTCGTTGGGCCCGAGCAGCAGCAGGGCCGCAAAGTCGACGGCGTACGACACCGACATCGTCGATTTGCTCTTGGCGAGCGGCAGGCCCACTTTGAAGGCAGACGTGACGGCTGACGCGATCAGCAGGATCGCAAAGAGCGGAGGGTTGTGGAACGAGGAGCGAGGCCCCAGGAAGACAAGGAGGAGTGCGCCAACCACGATGGAGGCACCGACGTAAATCCGGGCGGGAAGCGGCAAGGCGCGCATGTGCGCAGGCTAGTTATGAACCCCGACCCACCTTGCTCGTGTGGCCACGACCGCGGAGGGCCAGAGCGAGCCTCGACAAGTGTTAACTGGGCACAGGACGGGGGGCGTTCGTCTCAAACGACAGGAGCATACATGACTAAAGAGTCATATCGCAATAGAAAACTAAGCCATAAAAGCGGCTCTATTTTGCTTAAGCTTTTGTTTCCTATAACTTAGATGGATTACCTCGATTGCGAAACGTGTGCAAAACTGGTGGCATATGCCCTAGTTTTGATATGACATAAAGGGACACGATGCCACGTTTTTGATCAGCGGACTATCCCGGCGGACGTCCCTTCCGGCGCGCGCTGCCGGCGGCAGGCTCCAATCCGTACTCCTCGATTTTGCGATACAGGGTGCCCCGGCTGATATCCAGGATCTTCGCGGCCTCGAGCTTGTTCCATTCCGTGGCTTCGAGCACGCGAATCACGTGAGCGCGTTCGGCGTCTCGCAGCGAGGGCAGGCGCGTGGACGTTTCCTCGGGGCGCGGCATGGCGTGTCCGTGTAGGAACTCGATATCGGCGGCGCGAATCGATCGACCCGGCGCCGACAGCGCCGCGCGCGACACGGTGCTTTCGAGCTCGCGGATGTTGCCGGGCCAGTGGTACGACGCCAGCAGCTGCTGCGACTCGGGCGAAAACTGCTTGGCGTCGAGGGTCAGCCCGTTCGCGGCACAGTAGCGCGCGAGGAACCGGTTGGCGAGCACCGGAATGTCGACGGCGCGCTCGCGCAGCGACGGCAGCCGGATCGCAAAGGCGTTGATGCGGTAGTAGAGGTCCTCGCGGAACCGGCTCTCGCGCACGAACATGTCGAGCGGCCGGTTGGTGGCCGAGATCAGGCGGAAGTCGACGTGAATCGATTTGTTGCCGCCAAGCCGCTCGAACCGCCGCTCCTCGAGCACGCGCAGCAGCTTGGCCTGCGCCATCAGCGACATGTCGCCGACTTCGTCCAGGAACAGCGTGCCGCCGTTGGCCAGCTCGAGCCGCCCGGGCTTGCGATCGTGCGCGCCGGTGAACGCGCCTTTTTCGTAGCCGAAGATTTCCGACTCGAACAGGCTGTCGGGCAACGCGGCGCAGTTGACGGCCTGGAAATTTTCCGGCCCGCGCCGCGACAGCTCGTGAATCATCCGGGCCACGACTTCCTTGCCCGACCCGGTGGGCCCGAGGATCAGCACCGAGATGTCGGACTTCGCGGCGGTGCGGATCCACTCGAAGATGGCCAGCATCTTCTCGTCGCGTCCGATCATCTCGCGGAAGCGCTGCACTGACGGCGACGCCTCTTCGATGCCGAGGTTGGCGCGGCCTTCGAGGAAGATATCCAGCAGTTTCGCTGCGGCCTCGAGCTCGGGCCGAACCGCCTCGTAGGTGGCCGGGTCGCCGGGATTCTTCCTGATGACGCCGAACTCGACCAGCTCGTGAATGCAGTTGTCGACGTCGAGCCGCATCCGCCCGAAGGTCTGCATGATCACTTCGGTGTCGAACATTTCGCCGGGGCGCGCGCTCAGGAAGCGCAGAATGCCGGCACGCAGCGGCGACTGCACCAGGTTCTTGAAGCGCGCTTCGATATCGGGCAGCTCGGGCCGCGGGCGCCCCGATTGGGCGCGTTGCGCCGCGAAGGTCACGTCATCCACGTGCCACCTCCTGCGGCGGGCCGCTGGCGGGGGCCCGGTAGTACTGCGTCTGGTGCTGCTCGATCAGCGCTTTCATGCGGACCGCATCGCTCTTGCGGTGCCCGTGGCACTGCACAGGTGTGGTGCCGCCGCTCGTTTCGATGAGCACGTTCGAGAACAGGAGGTTGGTGTCGATGCTGACCGAGGATACATGTGCAATGTGGATCGAATGTTCTTTTCGGCCGACCAGCTCCGGGGTGTAGTGCACCACGGTCGTCGGGGTGATCAGGACCTGGGTCGGAAACAGCCGGTTCCCGCGCGACAGCCGGCTGGCCCGGAACACGTCACCCTCGGCAAACGGCTGGCCTTTCCACCACAACAGCAATACGACTGCCACGGCGATCGCCGCCCCCACCCCCGCCGGAATCCATAGGCGGTCGTCCATGAGCCCTTGATGCTACCCCAAAGGCTGGTGCTGCAGGTATTCTGCCCACCCGGTCAGGCGCGATCGACCCCGCCGGCCGCTAGCGGCCACGCCGCGTCAAGCCGCGGCAAATGTTACGCTTAAGCCGATGCCGTACCGCTCTCCTGGCGCTCCCAAGGGTCCAAAGGCGTTTCTCACCGGCAAGCCGATCCGCTACTACCGCCCGAAGGGGAGCGCGGCGATCCGTACGCTGATCGACGAGGGGTTCCAGGCCTTCAATGCGGCGCGGCTCGGTGAGGCCTGCCGCATCTTCGGCGACAAGATGCTGTCGAAGCAGCACGACACCACCATCGCCCTCACCATCGCCGGCGCGATGACGCCGGCCGGCCTCGGCGGGTGCGTGATCGAGCTGATGGAGCGCGGCCTGATCGATTTCATCATCAGCACCGGCGCCAACCTGTATCACGACCTGCATTACGCGCTGAACTTCACGCTGCGGCGCGGCTCGCCGTTCGTCGACGACCGCGTGCTCTACAACGAGGGCGTGATTCGCATCTACGACGTGTTGTTTCCCGCGCAGGTGCTGCTCGATACCGACACCTTCATCCGCGAGTTCCTGGTCGCCAGCGCGATGGAAGGCCCGGTGTCGTCGGCGGAGCTGCACGAGGCGCTCGGCCGGCATTTGATCAAGGTCCGCAAGGGCTGCGAGAAATATTCGCTGGTGGCGTCGGCGGCGAAGTACGGCGTGCCGATTTACACCTCGTCACCGGGCGACAGCTCCATCGGCATGAACATCGCGTATCACGCGTTGATCAATCGCAGCACGCTGCAGATCGATCCGAACAAGGACGTCAACGAGGTCTGCGCGATCATCCGCGCCGCCGACAAGAACGGCTGCGTGATCCTGGGTGGCGGCTCGCCCAAGAATTTCTACCTGCAGGGCCAGCCCACGCTGTGGGAGGTCTACGGCATCATGAAAGGCGGCAACGACTACTTCATCCAGATCACGACCGACTCGGTGGTCTGGGGCGGGCTGTCGGGCGCCACGCCGGCCGAAGCGGTGAGCTGGGGGAAAGTGAATCCCAGCGTGCTGCCCGACACCGCCGTGGCGTATTGCGACTCGACCATCGCCTTCCCGCTGTTCTGCGAGTACGCCGTCGGCCACAAGAACGGCCGCCGGCCGCGCAAGGCCTTGCTCGAGCAGCGCGTGCAACTGGTCGCCGACCTCGAGCGCGAGGCGCACAAGCAGATTAACAAGAAAAAAAAGAAACCCGAACAGCGAACGACTACGAATCAATAACGAATAACCAATTACGAATAACCAAATGGGAACCCTCTGGTCCGAGCTGGGTCCGGTCGCCGAGGCCGTTGCCGACAGGCCGCGCGTGTATGCGGACGCGAACATGCCGTCCGGCGTCGTCGGGTTCATGCGCGAGCGGCTGCGCTGGGACGTGCTGTTCGTGATGGAACATCCCGACTTGCGGCGCGCGCGCGATCGCGAGCATTTCCGCCTGGCCCGGCAGCTGCGCCGGACACTGGTGACGCTCGATCGTGATTACCTCGACGACCGCGCCTTCCCGCCCGCTGAATCCAGTGGCGTGCTGGTCATCGCGGCGCCGGATGAACGAGGCCTGGCGGTGCTCTTGAAACGGATCGACGCGGAGCTGTTTGGGCCTCCCGCGGGTCCATTGCCGCTCGACGGCCGGAAACTTCACGCCCATTCCGATTGGCATCACGACCATGCCTGACATGACCCTCGGCGTCGACTTGTCCGACTCGGTGGTGCGCGTGGTGGTCGTCAACGACATCGCCCAGGTGGTGTCGCGCGCGGAGTTGACGCCCTCCTCCGGCCACCACGCGGCCGCCGTGGCCGACGCCGCCAGGCGTGCCATCGAGGGCGCAGGCGGGCCGGTGTCGGCAACGGCGGTGGCCATGCCGCTGCCGGGCGACGACGTGCCCGGTGACATTGCGTCCGCGCTCGCGGACGTCTTGCGCGACGCGCCGGTGCCACAGGCCGTGGGCGCCGGCACCGCGTCGGCCATCGCCGAGCATTGGTGCGGTGCGGCACGAGGGCTGAAGCAGGTCATCATGTTCTCGGTCGGCGAACACGTGATCGCCGGAACGATCATCAACGGCGCCCCCTGGCTCGGCGCGCATGGACTGGCAGGCGCGTTCGGCTGGCTGGCGATGAATCCGGTGGAGCGCGAAGACTATCGCCGCTACGGCGGGCTCGAGGCCGAGATCGCGACGGCCGGCATCGTCAAGCGCCTGGTCTGGCGTATCAAGTCGGGCGATAGCTCGACCGCCGCGGATCACCTCGGCGGCGACCTCTCGCGCCTCACCGCAGACGACGTGGTCCAGGCCGCGCGGAACAATGACGGCGTTTCCGTATCCGTGATCCGCGATACCGCGAAGTACATCGGCATGGCGGTCGCCAACCTGGCGACCATCCTGGATCCCGAAGCGGTCGTGCTCGGCGGCATGCTGGCCAGCTGCGCCGACTTGATGCTGGACCCGATCCGCGTCGAGTGCAGCCGCCGCGTGCAGCCCGCCCAGGCCGATCGCGTCCGCATTGTCCTGTCCTCGCTCGGCGCCGACGCCGTAGCCATCGGCGCCGCGCGCGCGGCGGCACGCCCCCGCACATGATCGTGCTCGCCGGCGCGGACCTGGTCCTGCCGGATCGCGTAGTGCCTGGCGGCAGCCTCATTATTGACGACGGCCGGATCGAAGCGATCGAGTCGCGGATCATCGACGCCCCCCCGGGCGCCACGCGCATCGACCTCACCGGCCACCTGATTGTCCCCGGCTTCGTTGACGTGCATATCCACGGCATCGAAGGCCTCGACGTGCTCGACGGTCCCGAGGCCATCGCCGGCATTGCGGCGCGGCTGCCGAAATACGGCGTCACGGCGTTTTGTCCGACCTCGATCGCGTGCGCGCCCCCGGCCCTGATCACGATGTTGGCGGCGGTCGCCGCCGCGCGCCTCGCGCCGAGCCCGCGTTCGGCCCGCGTCATGCCGGCTCACCTCGAGAGCAACTTCATCAACCCGGAATGGAATGGCGCGCAGCCGCGGCGCTGCCTTCGGTTGCCGCCGCGGAATAACCAAGAACCAATTACAAATAACCAAGAACCAATTACGAATAACCAAAAACGAATTGCCAACAACCAGGGGGTGGCCGCATTCTGTGCGGCCGAGATTCTGGCGGCGATCGCCGCGGCGCGAGAAGACGTCGGGATTATTACGCTCGCACCAGAATTGCCAGGCGGAATGGATCTGGTCCGCGACTTCGTCGCGGCCGGACATCGCGTGTCGATCGGTCACACCGGCGCGACCTACGACGAGGCCCGCGCCGCGATTGGCGCCGGCGTCTGTCACGCCACGCATCTCTTCAACCGCATGACGCCGATGGCGTCGCGCGCACCAGGCGTCGTGGGGGCGGTGCTCGAGTCCGACGCCGTGGCGGCCGAGTTGATCTGCGACGGCTTCCATGTGCATCCGGCGTTGATGGCGATCGCCATTCGAGCGAAGGGCCCGCGCCGGCTGATGGCCATCACCGACGCCACGGCGGGCGCCGGACTTCCGGTGGGGACCCGCACACGTCTGGGCGATCAGACGATCATCGTGACCGCGCGAACCGCCGAGCTCGAAGACGGTACGGTCGCCGGCAGCGTCTTGACCATGGATAGCGCATTCCGCACCTTGGTCAACCGCCTCGGC
>JANOZI010000799.1:0-8682 GCA_031429375.1 Acidobacteriota bacterium
CCTCGCTGTCGCCGACCTGCTGTAGCACGGTGCCGAGTTGCTGATACCCCTGCGCGCTGTCTGGCTGCAGTTCGGTGACGCGTTGAAATGCCGCCTTGGCTTCCGGATATCGCGCCGCGGCGAACATACTGAGCCCCAGCGCGCTGTAGTTCCCCCAGAACTGCGGGCGCGCGGCAATGGCTTTGTCGAATTCCACGTTGGCTTCGTCGACCTTGCCCTGACGGGCCAACACCTGGCCGAGCTGTCGTCTCGCGTCGTCATAGTTGGGTTGAATGGCCAGGGCATGACGCAGTTCCTCGGCCGCTTCCTCGAGTTTTCCGGTGCCTGCCAGCGTGACCGCCAGCGTGTAGCGAACGGCCGGCTCGTTGGCATCCAGCCGTAACGCTGTCAGGCCTTCGTCGGTGGCTCGTTGTGCCCAGACGGGATCGCGCGTCTCCAAGTATTGAAGCCAGTAGGCCTCCCCGAGAGCGGCGTGCGCGAGTGCAAACCGCGGGTCGAGGGTCAGCGCTTTGGAAAACGCCGCCGTCGCCGCCTCGACGTTGCCCTTCACGTCGCGCCGTTCGAGCAGCGCGCGGCCCTGCCAGTATGCGGTCAGGGCATCAGGGCTGGCCGTCGCGCGCGCGTTCATGCGCTGTCGAACTTCCGGCGACACGCGAACATCAAGGGCGTTGCTGAGCGCCGCCGCGAGACGTGATTGGAGATCGAAGATCTCCTCGAGGCGTCCCTCCATTTGATCGCCCCAGGCGACCGATTGATCGGATCTGACCAGGTTCAGCGTGACGCGCAGGCGCTCACCAGATTCCTGGACGCTGCCTTCGACGAAATACGTGGCCCCCAGGTCCTTGGCCAGCGCAGAGCGATCGGACGACCTCCGGCGGGCCTCGCTGACCGAGGCCCGAGACAGCACGGTGACGGTGGGTAGTTTGGCAAGGCTCGAAATCAGGCTTTCCGCAATTCCGGCGGCAATAAAGTCTTTGGACGAATCGCCGCTGATGCTCGTCAATGGCAAGACCGCAACCACCGGCGGCCCGGCTGAATTTTCCGTTTGGCGCGGCTGCCACCATAACCCCATCGCGATGACGGCCGCGAGCATCACCGTGGCGATCAGCGAGGGGGTCAACCACCCACTGCGGTCGCCGGCTGCCAACGCGCCCGTCCCGGTCTGGCCGTACAGCGCGCGCAGTTGCGCCAGCACTTCCGCCGCCGAGCCCGGGCGGTCGTCGGGGTCACGCGCAAGGAGGGTGGCGACGATTCCGGAGACCGCGGGTGGCACGCCGGTCGCCGACAACGGCGGTGCGTCGCGACCGAGCTTGGATGTGGCGAGGGCCACCGCGTCGTTTCCCGGAAAGGGCCGGCGCCCGGTGATCATCTCGAACAGCATTACGCCGAGGGCATAGAGGTCGGCGCGCTCGTCAACCGCCGACGATACCATTTGTTCCGGCGCCGCATAGCCCGGCGTGCCCATGAAGCCGGGGCCGCTGGCCGTTTGCCCGTCGCCCATCGTCAAGGTCGTGCCAATCGACAGCAACCGTGCGATCCCGAAATCCAGGACCTTGACCTCGCCATCGGCGCCGACGATGACGTTGGCCGGCTTGAGGTCACGGTGCACGACCCCGTGCGCATGCGCAGTCACCAGCGCCAGGGCAATCTGGCTGGCCACCCCCACGGCTTCCGGCACCGGCAACGGACCCCGCGCAATGCGCGCCGACAGCGTCTCGCCCTCCACATACTCGAACACGATCACGACCTGCTCGTCGTGTTCCAGCACGTCGTAGACGGCGGCGATGTGGCCGTGATTGAGCGCGGCGGCGGCACGGGCCTCGTGGATCAGCCGCTGACGCGCCTGGGTGTCGTGATTATCGGACGGTCGCAGCGTCTTCAGCGCGACGTGACGATTGAGCCGCGTGTCGTCGGCCAGCCACACGGCACCCATGCCCCCGGAGCCAAGGAGGCGGAGGATGCGGTACGGTCCAAGGGCGCTGCCGATTTGCAAGGGGCCTGCGAGCGGAACAGGCCAGAGAATAACACTGATCGGGGACCGCACCAGATCGCCGCTGTGGATGGCGAGCCGGTGCGGCGTGAGGAGGCGTGAAGGGGAAATTCAGGCCCGGGTCACATCTCCGGGATTTCGAGCTCGGGATCCTCCCGTGCATCGAACGCGCTGACCACGTACTTATAGCGGCCCTGCGGCACGTCGTCGACGTTGAGACGCACCATGCTGTGGAACTCGATCGGCTCCTTGCCCCACGGGCCCCCGTCGGGCCACGTGATGGTGACCGGCACATCGGTCCCATCGATCATATTGACCACGGTCCACTCGATGTGGCCGGGCCCGGCATAGGCGCGCTGCGGCGAGGTGCGGATCTTATTTCCCTGCCCCGTGCGATACAGGAAGATCGTCGCCTGCGACGTGCGGCCGGCGGGCGCCGCGGCCAATCGGGCGGAGGGCCGCGCCTTGGCGGCGGATTTTTTCGCGGCTTTCTTCTTCGGCGCCTTCTTGACGGCGGGCTTGCCCTTCTTCTTGCTCATCGTTTCACCTCTGCTGGGTTGGCAATCATCGCCGCAAATCGCGGCGACGCCTTCAGTGCTTGAAAGTCTTCTTCGGCCGCAATCGCTCGCGGCGTTATACCGCCGGCGATGGCGCGCTCGATCGCATCGAGCGCCGGTTTGGTCCGGCCGGCCAGCGCGTGCACGACCGCAGCCCGCAGCTGCACCTGCTCGTCGTTCGCCGCGAGTTTCTGCGCGGCGTCGATGCTTCGCCTCGCGCCGGCATCATCACCGGCCTTCGCTTTGTAAACCGCCAGCCGCGCGACCGCGCGCGCGTCAAACGGGCTCACCGACACCTCGGCTTCGGCCCGGGCCACCGCTTCCCGATAGGCGCGCCTGGCATCGTCGCGCCGGCCGAGACGGCTGTACGCATCGCCGAGGTTGCGATGCGTGATCGCTCCAAGCGGGCGGATCAACAGCGCCGCCTCGTAGGCGCGGGCCGCCTTATCGTATTCGCCCTGACCGTAATAAATCGTGCCCATGCTGGAAAAGGTTTCCGGCCGCGGCTGAATCGCGGTGGCTTTTTCGTAAAACGCGAGCGCCTTGACGTTGTCACCCATGGCCTGAGACGCCACGCCCGCCTGGGTCAGGCTCACTGAGGAATGGGGCGCCGCCGCGATCGCCCGCTCGAAGGCAGCGAGGGCCTCCGGGAATCGTGAGGCGTTATAGAGCGCCAACCCCATCTCGCTGTGAAGGGTCGCCGAGTTGGGCCGGATCGCCAGCGCCTTCTGAAACCGCGCCTGCCCTTCGTCGATCTGGCCGATCCGCATCAACACCCGTCCCAACAGCCGCGTCGCATCGTCGGACGTCGGCTGCAGGGCGACGGCACGTTCCAGCTCCTGCCTCGCTTCCACATATCTGCCGCTGCGAAACAGCGTCAAGCCCGCGATGTAGCGAAGGCCCGGACGATCCGGTTCGAGCGAGAGCGCGACCCGGGTTGATTCCACCGCCTGCTCGGCCCACGTCTTGTCGTTGGTCTGCACGTACATGGCCCACTGCGCTTCGGCGAGGCCGGCATGCGCGATAGCAAAGCGCGGATCGGCGGCGAGCGCCGACTCGAATTCCTTGATCGCGCCCTGGATGCTACCCGGTTGATCGCGATGATCGAGATAGGCCTTGCCTTTCCAGTACGCCAGTTGCGCCGGCTGGCTTGCCGTCGACGGCGACGCCGGTGTTGGCCGCTCGGACGATGGCCGCTGCTCGTTGATCGCGTCAGTCAGCAATCGGGCGAGCTGCGTTTGCAGCGTGAACAAGTCGCGCGTCGGGCCTTCGACCGTCCGCCCCCACGCCACCGACGCGTCGGGCCGCTCGAGGTTCAACGTGACGCGCAGCCGGTCGGCAACCGACTGCACCGATCCGGTCACGACATAGCTCGCATCGAGAGCGGTGATGAAACTCGCGCGATCGGGATTCTGCTGGCGGCTCTCTTCGACCGCTGCCCGGGAGAGCACGGTCACCGAGGGCACCGACGCCAGGCTCGTGATCAGGCTCTCGGCCAGGCCCGCACCGAGGTAATCGTTCGACGGCTCGCCGCTCGTATTGCTCAGGGGCAGCACGGCAACGACTGGAGCCTGGCTGTTGCCACGATTGGGCGCGGGCGATGGCACTCGCAACATCACGGCAACGATGAGGACGATGGCGATCGCCGCCGCCGCGATCGGCAGTGCGGGAATGCGGCGCCGCAGCAAGACGGTGCGCCGTGCGAGCGGCGACGATTCGGTGTCGCGCATCGGGCTCAACTCGATGAGCACCTCGTCGCCGGAAGACGGGCGTTTATAGGGATCGCGCTGCAGCAACCGCGCGACGAGCGCCTCGAGCCGCGGCGGCACCCGCGAGCCGGCCGCCGTCAACGGCGGCGCGTCATCCTGCAGCACCGCCGCGGCCAGCTCCATGGCGTCGGTGCCGGGAAACGGGCGCACCCCCGTGATCATTTCGTAGATCATGACGCCGAGGGCATAGAGGTCGGCGCGGCCATCGACATTGCGCGACAAATACTGCTCGGGGGCGGCGTAGCCCGGCGTGCCGACGAGCCCGACGCCGACCGTGCCCGGCACGCTCGCGGAAATGTCGGCGCCGGCCGGCACCAGGCGCGCGATGCCGAAGTCGAGGACCTTGGCGCGGCCATCGGGAGCGATCACGACGTTCGACGGCTTGAGGTCGCGATGGATCACGCCTTGCGCATGCGCCGCGGCCAGGGCATCGGCCAGTTGCCAGCCGATCTCGATCACCTCGGTCACCACCATCGGCCCGCGCTGAATGCGCGCGGCCAGCGTGTCGCCCTCGACGTACTCGAAGACGACGATGACCTGGCCGTCGAGGTCGAGGACGTCGTGCACGGCGGCGATGTTCGGGTGGTTGAGGGCCGCGGCGGCGCGCGCCTCGCGCATCAGCCGCTGCCGGCCCTCGCTGGTGTCGGCGTCGGCGGACCTGACGGTCTTGAGCGCGACCTTGCGATGCAGCCTCGAGTCTTCGGCCAGCCACACGACGCCCATGCCGCCGGCGCCGATCTGGCGGACGATCTGATAGGGTCCGACGGCTGTGCCGGCGTGCAACGCGGTCCTAGTGTCCGACACCGGGCGTCAGGGTGTGGCCAGGTAGGCCTTGGACGCGGCCTCGTCCTTGAGCGGGACGACCTTGTCGGGGTCGATCCGGATCATCAGGTAGGTGATCGGCTCGTCGATCTTCGTGAACCAGTGGCCGGTCCCGGCCGGAATCACGATGACGTCGCCGGCCTTGAGGTGATGCGTGACGCCGTCGCGAATCGACGCGGCGTTGCTGCCGGGGCCATTCAGCAACCGCACGTTCTCGTTGGTCGCGGGCCGGCGCTGCGCGTCGACCAGGATGGGTCCGGTCACGAGCGTCGCCGATCCGGAAATGATGTGATAGACCTCACTCACGTGATCGTGCTCGGCCACCGAGTTGGCTTGCGGCGCGTCCAGCTTGACGCGGTGCACCACCCCAACGGCGACGCCGCTCCTGCCGATATCCACCGAGCGGACCTGCTGATCGATCAGCGTCTTCGCGACGGCGCGCTTCACATACGCCTGAATCTCGTCGTTGGCGATGTAGGTCGCCGGGCAGCTCTTGCAGGTCGCAGTCGCAATCGGTTGCGCAAACACGGCGAACGCGGTGATCGCGATCGACCCTAGCGTCAGAAGCACTCTTGTCATGTCGTCCTCACAAATCGTCGGGGTCTTCGCGGAACTCAAGTTCCTACGGTTCCGGCTACACCGTTACGCCAGCACCTCTGGCACCGTGCACCCCTGGCACCGTGCACCCTGGTACCCGTTACGTCTAGGCGTCAGGCGTTCTGGTTATTAATCGGACGCTCCGTTGATACGTCAAGTAAGCAGTGGCCCACTGTAGCAAGACCGAGAGGCGATTGCGGAAGCCAATCAGAAAAAGAACGTGCACGAACAGCCAGATCAGCCAGCCCGGGAAACCGGAGACGCGCAGAAACCCGAAGTCGACGATCGCCGCGGCCCGGCCGATCGTGGCCATGTTACCCGGGTCGATGTAGTGAAACGGCGCGGTCGTGCCGCCCTTGATCACAGCGGCGACATTCGCCGCCGCCCGCTTCCCCATCTGCTTGGCGACCTGCGCAACCCCCGGCAGGGGCCTGCCGGTCTGATGCGTGAAGCACGCCAGGTCGCCGACCACGAACACGCCGGGATGCCCCGCGACCGACAGATCGGGTTCGACGATGACGCGCCCGGCGCGGTCAAGTGCGGGCCCGAGGTCGCGAGCGACAGGAGAGGCCGCCACGCCCGCCGCCCACAGGATCGTGTGGGCCTCGAGCCGCTCCCCGCCAATCGACACAGCGCCCTCTTCGATCCTGGTCACCGCAGTGCCTTCACGGACCTCGACGCCAAGGCCGAGCAGCGCCCGACGCGCCGACGCGCGCAGCGACTCGGGAAAGGCGGGCAGAATCGACGGCCCCGCTTCGATCAGCACGATGCGCGCGGATGCGGGATCGACGGCGTCGTATTCGAAGCGCAGCGCCCGCCGCGCAATTTCCGCGAGCGCGCCCGCCAGCTCCACGCCGGTCGGGCCGCCGCCGACGATGACGAACGTCATGAGACACCGCTGGCGCTCGGGACTCTTTTCGAGCTCCGCCTCCTCGAATGCGAGCAGCAAACGCCGCCGCACCGTCAGCGCGTCGTCCAGCGTCTTGAGGCCGGGAGCGACCCCGCTCCACTCGTCGTGCCCGAAGTACGAGTGGGTCGCGCCGGCGCCCACAATCAGGTAGTCGTACGGCAGCGGATCGTGCCCATCGAGCTGCACGAGCTTCGCGGCGGAGTCGATGCCACTGACCCTGGCCAGCAACACCCGCAGCCGCGCCTGTTTGCGGAGAATCCAGCGGATCGGCGAGGCGATGTCGCCCGGCGACAGCCCGGCGGTCGCCACCTGGTAGAGCAGCGGCTGGAAGACGTGGTGGTTATAGCGATCGACAATCGTCACCTCGCAGGCGACGTTCGCCAGGCGGCGCGCGGCGGCGAGGCCGGCAAAGCCGCCGCCGATGATCACCACTTGGGGGAGGCGAGGCATTCGCTCTATTCTAGAGGCATGGCGAAGCCCGGCGTGGCCCCACCCGAATCCGTCGTGCAGACGGCTTGCCCGCTCGATTGTCCCGATGCGTGCACGCTCGATGTGACGCTGCGCGGCGGCCGCATTATCAAGATCGACGGCTCGAAAGAGAACCACATCACCAACGGCTACATCTGCGCGAAGGTGCGCCCGTTCCACGAGCGCGTCTACGGCGACGATCGGCTGCTCTACCCGGCGGTGCGCGAGGGCGCCAAGGGCTCGGGGCAATTCAAGCGCGTCACCTGGGACGATGCCCTGGAGCTGATTGCCGGGAAAATGCGCGAGGCGCGCGAGGCCTCGGCACCCGAGACCATTCTGCCGCTCTGTTACGGCGGGTCGAACGGGTTCCTGACGCACGACTATGCCGACGCCATTCTGTTCCGGCGCCTGGGCGCGTCGCGCCTGTTGCGGACGGTGTGCGCGGCGCCGACCGGCGCGGCCAACATGGGCCTGTACGGCAAGATGGCGTCGGTCAGTTACGAAGACTACCCGGTGGCGAAGATGATCGTCATCTGGGGCGTGAACCCCGGCGTCTCCGGCATTCACCTGATGCCGTTCCTCAAAGAGGCCCGCGACAACGGCGCGTTCGTCGTCGTGATCGATCCGCGCGCGACCACCGTGGCACGGCAGGCCGATTTACACCTGGCGGTGCGGCCCGGCACCGACCTCCCCGTGGCGCTGTCGATCCATCGCTACCTGTTCGAAGAGGGCCACGCCAACCAGGGCTTCCTCAGCGAGCACGCGAAGGGCGCGGCCGGCCTGCGTGAGCGGGCGAAGGAATGGACGTTTGCGCGCGCCGCTGAAGTGAGCGGCGTGGGCGAGGGCCTGATTCGGCAACTGGCGGAACACTACGTCAAGGCGTCGCCGGCGCTGGTGAAGTGCGGATGGGGACTCGAGCGCAACCGCAACGGCGGCAGTGCCGCCGCCGCGGTGCTGGCGCTGCCCGCCGTGGCGGGCAAGTTCGGCGTGCGCGGCGGCGGCTATTCGATGAGCAACTCCGCGTCGTGGAACGTCGACAAACCGTGGCTGTCGGATCCCGAGTCACCGGCGCGCGCGATCAATATGAACAAGGTCGGCCGCGTGCTCACCGAACCGGAAGGCGCGCCGATCAATGTCCTGTTCGTCTACAACAACAACCCGGTCGCGACCCTGCCCGATCAGCGCCGCGTCATCCGCGGGCTGGAGCGCGAAGACCTGTTTACCGTGGTGTTCGATCAGGTGCTGACCGACACCGCGATGTACGCCGACGTCGTGTTGCCGGCCACGACCTTCTTCGAGCACTACGACACGGCGAAGGGCTACGGCCCGATCACGCTGCAACTCGGCAGGCCGGTGATCGATGCGGTCGGCGAGTCGCGTCCCAACCACGATGTCTTCATGGACCTGGCGCGCCGGTTGGACCTCGCGATCGAAGGCGATCCGGCCGACGAGCTCGAAGGGATGTTGGCGGTCCTGAGCGCGCTGCCCCCGCGCATCGGCAACGGCCTGCGCGAAGACTGGAAGGCGGCGCCGCCGCACGGCGGCCGGCCGATCCAGTTCGTGGACGTC
>JANOZI010000800.1:0-1751 GCA_031429375.1 Acidobacteriota bacterium
CCCCTCCAGTCGGCCACGACCGTCGATCCCAGTGGTCTGCTGAATACGCACCTTAGGCACCTTAGGCACCCTTGGCACCCTAGTTCTACGGCTTCCACTCGTTGATCACCTTGCGCTGCAGTGAGTCTGGTCCGAATTCAAGCAGCTCGAAGCGCAGGCCGCCGACCCCTTCGGCCTGGGAGATCACGGCCCCGGTTCGCGCGCTCGTCGAGGGATCGCGAACGATCAACCCGCCGGCCTTGAACCTTGGAATCGACCCGCGCAGGTCAGCGACCTCGAGCCCGACGTGGATCAGGCCCGGCGGACGATCGGCGGTTGCGCCCTGCAGTTCCAGAAAGGTGTCGCGACTGATCTGCAAATACGACAGCGGACTGCCGCGATTGTCGCGGAAGGTGAACGCCTCTTTGAGGCCGAGCGCCTTGGTGTAGTAGCGGATGCCCTCGTCCAGATCGGGAACGCTGATGGCGACGTGATTCAAGGCGAGCGGCGCGGGCGCCGGCGGCGCCGTGGCAGGCGTCTTCCACTGGACCACGTGATAGGTCGCCGGTATCGATCCCACGTTACGAATGTTGTGCAGGTCGTTCGAGGAGTGGAAGATGATCGACCCGGGTCCGAGCCGTGTCGCCTTGCCGTTCTGCAGGGTTTCGACCGTTCCTTCCTTGACGATCAGCAGCTCCTCTGCCGGATGCCGGTGCGGTTCGTGCGAGACCTGGCCGGCGTTGAGGGTCGTAATGTGGATTTCGAGCTCCTCGAGCGTCGGCGTCGCGGCGCGCATCACGTCGCGCCGAACGCCGATCGGCGTCGGCTTCGCCTCGAGTCCAGCCCATTCGAAGGTCGTCGATCGCTGCACCGGCTTCTCCATCCCAACGCGCAAAGTCCGCGCGTCGGGGACCCCGGTCTGGGCGGCCAGCGTGGCGAGCGAGCCGGCAACTGCCGCTGTAATGGCGATCAGGCACATCTGGATGGTACGCATCGTTCCCTCACATTCTTCAACACGACTGCACTTTTGGCACCCAAGCACCGTACGCACTCCAGGAACTGTACGCACCGCACGCACACTCGAGCATCATCGTTCCGTCCATGCCTCGCCCGTCGGAAATCGGTACCGCGCGCGCGATTCCGGCTTGATCGCCGCCGAGTAGCCGGCCGCCAGCGGCGGCATGTAGTGGGCATTCTTGATCACAACGGGATCGACGAAATGCTCGTGCAGATGATCGACGAACTCGGTGACGCGGCCCTCGAGGCTGCCTGTGACCGCAATGTAATCGAACATCGACAGGTGCTGCACCAGCTCACACAGCCCGACGCCGCCGGCATGCGGGCAGACCGGCACGCCGAACTTCGCGGCCATCAGGATGACGGCGAGGTTCTCGTTCACGCCGCCGAGGCGGCAACTGTCAATCTGGCAGAAGCTGATCGCCCTGGCCTGCAACAGCTGCTTGAACATTACGCGATTGGCGCAATGCTCGCCCGTGGCCACGCCGACCGGCGCCACCGCGCGCGCGATCGCCGCATGGCCCAGCACATCGTCCGGGCTGGTCGGTTCTTCGATCCACAGCAGGTTGAATTTCGATAAGGCGTGGACGCGATCGATGGCTTCCTGCACGTCCCATCGCTGATTGGCATCGACCATCAGCGTGCGATTGGGACCGATGGCTGCGCGCACGAGGCCGACACGCTTGTCGTCGTCTTCAGGGCTGGCACCCACCTTGACCTTGAAGTGCGTCCAGCCGGCGGCGATGGCATCGGCG
>JANOZI010000801.1:0-4419 GCA_031429375.1 Acidobacteriota bacterium
GTTGCCGTTTCACGTCCGCAAATACGGCATCGGGAACCTGTTGAAAGATGGCGACCGGCCGGTGTTGTGGCATCAGTGGTACGGCTCGTACCGGACGCGGCTCGTGGAAGACAGCGCCGCCGCCTCAACGGATCGCAATCAGGAGGTCGCGGCCGTCGTCGCAGCGGGTGAGCGCGCGTTCATCGCCGACTATCCGGATCTGGTGCTGGCCGATCCGTCGCCGGCGTGGGGGCCGGAGCGTGACGTCGCAGCCGAGCAGCTCGCGATCACCGCGACAGCGCAGGCCGAGCCACGCCGGGTTGCCGGCGGAGCGGCGCAGCGTCTGCGGCGTTGGAAAAGCGACGGTCTTCGCGCGTTGGTACATCGAGGGATGGCCCGTCTCGATCGCTGGTGGCGACTGCGTTGATTCTTGCCGGGATCTCTCTAAGCACGATTTGCGTAACCAGCAGCTTCTTGACCAGATCTCGCTAAGCGAGATCCCGTCAAGGCTATCCCGTCAAGAAGTGCCATCCCGTCAGGCGTCACGCTGGAGATCGAGCGTGACGCAGTGCACCGCGCCGCCGAGCGTGCGCGCATGACGAACCGGCACAGGTATCACCCTGATACCTTCGCTCTCGAGCATGCGGATCAACGGCACCTGCGTCTGCTCGACGATCGCCGTTTGCTCATCGAGCATCAACAAGTTCATCCCAACCCACTGGCTGGCATGCTCGTACGGTGGGTAAAAACCGACGTCGATGGGGTCCGGACACCAGAGGATCCGCCAGCCGGCGAAAAACGACGGCAGATTGTTGACGTTCAGCCGGCGCGGGTTCAGCAGCGCCAGCCCCGGGCGCAGCAAACTGATGGTGCTGTCGAGATGCATGTAACTGTAGATCCCGCGCAGCACGTGCATGCGGTAGCGCGGTCCGAGCGCGCGCTGCAGCCACTCGGCCCCCATCGCGTTGCCGCTGTTGCTTTCGAGAAACAGTAAGTCGTCATTGGCCCGGAGCACGTTGGCGGCGTCGAACACCGGCTCGTGATTGCGAAGGCTCTTGTGCTCCTGATCGGCGTCTTCGTCGTAGCTGTCATCGGATAACCGCGGCTTCGGCGCGGCGATCCAGCGCGCGCCGTCCTGCATCGCTTCCAGCAGGATGTGCCGGTACGGAAATGCGTCCGTGTACCGGGCGCGCAACACCATCGGCGCCTCGATCACCGTCTCGCCGACGACGAGTAGCCCGTCGCGCGGACAGTACGCATAGTAGCCGTCGCTGAGCCATCCTGCGGCGCCATGCTGAACCTCAGTGTTGGGAACGTCAGGCCGATGCACGGATACGCCGGCATCGACAAACACCTCGCAGAGGAGTTCGAGATCCTCGTTGGCTTCGTCAATGACCTGTCGAGGGTAAGGTCCGTGCCGCGGCACCGGCGCCATGCCGCCGGCGTAGTTGATCGCGCGAAGGCTGACGTCGTCGACCGGCACCCGCGCGTTGTCCGCACGGCCGACGACGACGGACCGCAGCCGTCCCCATTCGTTGTGACTGGACAGGATCAAGCCGCGCCGATTATATGCCGCGCCGCCTTACCGCGCAGCCCTGGTCAGCAGCGTCGGCGAAATGCGTCGCGCCCTTTGGCACTCTCGGGCCAAGAAATGACTGAGGGAAGGTATGACAATATTGATGGATGTCGCGTCTTGAGGCACTGTGGCGAGATTCGTCAGGCGCGCGCGCCGTCATCTTCGACATCGACGGCACCATCGTCGACAACATGCACCTGCATGCCGAAGCCTTCGGCGTGTTCGCCGAGCGCCATGGGCTTCCGGCGCTCACGCCCGGCGACCGCGCCCGTCTCGACGGCCGGCGCAACAGCGAGATCTTTCCCATCCTTTTCAAACGCGAGATAGCGCGCGACGAGTGGCTGCAGTACGAAGAGGAGAAGGAGGGCCTCTATCGGGAGCTCTCGCGCGGGCGACTGACGCCAATGCCCGGACTGAACCAATTGATTCAGCGATTGAGGGACGACCGCATCGCGGTGGCCCTGGCGACGTCGGCGCCCGAACCGAACGTCGCACATACGCTCGGCGAGCTCGGCCTCGCCGCGGCGTTCCCAATCGTCGTGCGCGGCGACCAGGTGGCGCGCGGCAAGCCCGCGCCCGACGTCTTCCTCGAGGCCGCACGGCAACTGAACGTGCCGCCCGCCCAGTGCCTGGTCTTCGAGGACGCGCCAATGGGCGTGGTCGCCGCGCAAGCGGCCGGCATGCCCGTTGTGGCGCTGACGACGAGCTTTGCCGCGGCGCATTTCCAGGCGTTGGAACCGCCTCCCGATTTTGTGTGCGGCGACTTCGCCGGCCTTTTCTAACCGGTCGCGCCCCTCGTCATACCGTTCGCCGGATCTGCTCGAACCCCCCGCCGGCGCACGCCGTCTCCTTGATTGTCAGTGCCGACACCCGCACCTGACAAAGGAGATTGACGATGATGAAACGCATTGCTCTCAGCCTGGCGATCGCAGCCGCACTCGCCACCGGCGCCGTTGCCGAGGCGATTGACGCCGGCCCGGCAGATTCACTCGATTCCTCGGTTCGCGTGACCGTGACGTACACCGGCAAGGGCCCGGTCGACGAGACGCACCGCGTGTGGCTGTGGTTGTTCGATACGCCGGACATTGGCCCGGGCTCGATGCCGATAGCCGAGCTTTCGATCGGCAAGAATGGCGACACCGCTTCGTTCGACAGGGTGACCGCCGCCAAGGTGTGGATTGCCGCGGCGTACGACGTCCAGGGCACCATGTCGGGCAGCGCCCCTCCGCCGTCGGGCACGCCGGTCGGAGTTTACGCCTCCAGCACGGGCGCTCCCGAAGGCGTCAAGCCTGGTGAAAAACCGGTCACTCTTACCTTCGACGACTCGTTCCGAATGCCGTAGAAGGGAATAACCACTAACCAATTTCCGAATAACAAAACCTCACGCCAACAGCTTGTTATTCGCTATTCTTTATTGGTTATTGACACATCCATTGACGGGAGGTATGCCATGCGCCTGATCACCCTGCCGGCCTTGCTGATGATTGCCGCTCCGCTTGTGCTCGGGGCTGCGCCGCAAACACCGGCCGCGCCGGCCGCTGAGGTGACTTACACCAGGCACATCGCACCCATACTGCAGCGCAGTTGTGAGAGCTGCCACCGCGCCGAAGGCGTCGCGCCAATGTCGCTGCAGAGCTACGAGGATGTCCGGCCCTGGGCCCGCGCCATCAAGCAGCGCACCGGCCTCGGGCCGCGGGCCGGCGTCATGCCGCCGTGGTACGTCGAGAAGAACATCGGCATCCAGCAATTCAAGAACGACCCATCGCTGAGCGACGAGGAGATTGCGACGATCGCCAGGTGGGCCGATAGCGGCGCGCCGCGCGGCAACCCGGCAGACATGCCGGCGCCCCGGGTGTGGAACGACACGACCAAGTGGGCGATCGGCACGCCCGACCTCGTGGTCCGCACCAAGGACGTTCTCGTCAAGTCAACCGCCCCCGACTGGTGGGGCGAGATTCCGCGCGTGCCGACGGGCCTCACCGAAGATCGCTATGTCTCGGCGCTCGAGATCAAGGAAGTCAACGATGCAGGCGCGCGCAATACCGGCCGCGAAACGGTGGGCGGACGCTTCGTGTTCCACCACATGATTTGGAGCACGCGCGTGCTCGGCGACGATTCAACGCCCGTCGACCCGCTTGCGGCGAGCGACGACAGCACCTCGTGGCCGGTACACGAGGTCGGACGCGAGGCCGACATCTTCGATGCCAGGTCCGCGCGCCTCCTCAAGGCCGGCTCGAGCATCGTCTCCGATTCGGTGCACCTGCACTCCAACGGCCGCGACACCACCGCCCACCTCGAAATTGCGTTCAAGTTCATGCCCAGGGGCTACAAGCCCGAGTACCGCCGCGCCACGTATTCCCTCGGCAACGGCGTCGACATCGACATCAAGGCGATGGAGCCCAATCAGCAGCTGCACGCCTACGCCCTGCTCAAGGAGAACACCAAGATTCTTTCGTTCGAGCCGCACCTGCATGCGCCCGGCGCGCGCATGTGTCTCGAAGCCATCTGGGGATACAACATCCAGACGATCAACTGCGTCGGCTACGACCACAACTGGGTGCGCGGCTACGACTACGACGACGACGCGGCGCCGCTGCTGCCCAAAGACACCATCCTGCACATCGTCGGCTACATGGACAATTCGCCGTCGAACAAGAACGTGCCCGATCCGCGGAACTGGCAAGGCTCCGGCAACCGCTCGGTGGCCAACATGTTCATCGACCTCGGCAACCGCGTGTTTCTCACCGACGAACAGTTCGAGAAAGAGATGGCCGACCGGCGGGAGAAGCTCAAGCTGACGCGCAACAAAGTCGTGATCGGCTGCCCGCTGTGCAACATCATCCCGGCCGCGCCCGCGACGCCGC
>JANOZI010000802.1:0-2061 GCA_031429375.1 Acidobacteriota bacterium
AGATGATCCAATAATCGCAGCGCCACGGTCTTTGCGAGCGGACCCGTCTCCCCAATCGGCCCTACGCATACCGGGCAACCGGTCTCGCAGTCGCAGCCCATGATCAGCGAGCGGGTGCGAGACAGCAGCTCCTGCTGCATCCCCCACAACGGCGCGCTGAAGCCGATGCCGCCAGGGTAGGCGTCGTAGAGAAAGATGCGGGGGGTATCGTCCGCCTTCGATCCGGCAACGCCTTCGGAGCTTCGGCGAGACCAGTCCGTTCCGGACTGGTCGTAATCGCCCGCATTCACCGACAGGCCGACGTCGCGCGCGTCGCACATCAGCAGCAACTGCGCCACCTGCTTCATCGCAAAGGCGAGCCCGACCACGCCGTCGCGGCGGTCGTCGCTGGCGTACGGCAGCGCGTTCATCACCGCCAGCGGCACCTCGAGCCAGTACGACGTCGTGTGCATCTGCTGCTCGGGCAGGTCGAGCTCGCCCGAGCCGACATTCTCGTTGGTGTGAAAGCGGATCTTCTTGAACCCGACCACGCGCGACACGACGTGGACTTCGCCGTGCAGCGCGACGTCGGCCGACTCGAAGCGATCGAGGATGCTGACCTTCGTATACGTGATCGCCGTGGTGTAGTAGTCGCAGTCGACCTCGCGGACGTGCGCCTTCCTCCCGACGAAATCGAGCGCTTCGACCTGGTAGATCTTGCCCTCCACCATGTAAATCGCCTTCGGGTGCAGGGTCGACAGCGCGCTGCTGAAATCGGTTTCGCCGATCACCTTCGGACCAGCGGTGTGATCGGTGATCACGAAGTTATCCGACGAGATCGACCGCAAGCTCACGGCATTGGCCGGGTACGATTCGCTGGTCCAGTTCCACTGCCCCGCATCATCGTCCGCCCCTGATTTGTGGACCAGGCCCGACTCCTGCAACACCCCAAGCACGTCCTGGACGTTGACCTGCCCGTAGGTTTCTTCGGTGGTGAACGGCAGCTCGAAGGCCGCGCACTTCACATGGTCCACCAGGATGTGCAGGTTGTCCGGATTGACGAGCGCATGTTCGGGAGAGGCATCGAAGAAATACGACGGATGGCGCACCACGAACTGATCGATCGGCGCGCTCGACGACACCATGACCGCGGCCGATTGACCGGCGCGGCGCCCGGCACGCCCGGCCCGCTGCCACGTCGAGGCGATGGTGCCGGGATACCCGGCCATCACGCTGACGTCGAGCGCGCCGATGTCGATGCCGAGCTCCAGCGCATTGGTCGAGATCACGCCGCGCACCTGGCCGGCGCGCAGCCCCTTCTCGATCTCACGGCGGCGCAGCGGCAGGTACCCGCCACGATACCCGCGGATGCGCTCGGGCATGCCCGGGCTGTCTTCGAAATCCTCCTTCAAGTACGTCGTGAGGATCTCGGTCGACAACCGGCTCTGCGCGAACACGATGACCTGCAGGTTGCGCCGCAGGAACTCTCCGGCGACGCGGCGTGATTCGGCGATGTACGAGCGCCGGATGCCAAGCTCGCGATTCACCACCGGCGGGTTCACGAACACGAAAAACTTTTCGCCGCGCGGCGCGCCGCTCTTGTCGACGAGCGCGAACGGCCGCTCCGCCAGGCGCTCGGCCAGCTGGGCGGGGTTGGCGATGGTCGCTGACGAACAGATGAATTGCGGGTCCGAACCGTAATGCCGGCAGATGCGCTGCAGCCGGCGCAGCACGTTGGCGAGATGGCTGCCAAACACGCCGCGATACGCGTGCAGCTCGTCGATCACGACATAGTGCAGGTTCTCGAACAGCTTCGCCCAGCGCGGATGGTGCGGAAGAATCCCCGAGTGCACCATGTCGGGATTGCTCATCACGACGTGGGCGCGGGTGCGAATCGTGCGGCGGGCATCCTGCGGCGTGTCGCCGTCGTAGGTGTGAACGCCGATCGGATCGCCGCCGACTTCGCCGATGGCGCCGACCAGCTCGTGCAGCTCCGCCATCTGATCCTGCGCGAGCGCCTTGGTCGGAAACAGGTACAACGCGCGAGTCGAAGGCTGCTTCAGGATGCGGTCGAGAACCGGC
>JANOZI010000803.1:0-4299 GCA_031429375.1 Acidobacteriota bacterium
CGACGAGCAAGGTCAGCGCGAGCGCAACTTCGGTGACGACGAGAATCGAGCGGGTCTTGTTCTGGCGGAACCCGGTGCCCGAGCGCCCACCCGTTTCCTTCAACGTCGAGGTGAGATCGGTCTTCGAGCTTTGCAAGGCTGGGATCAAGCCGAAGATCAATCCGGTCGCGAGCGATACGGCGAGCGTAAAGGCGAGCACGCGCCAATCAACGGCCACGAGCGCACCCTCCTGCCCGATGCGCGGCAAGCCCGCGGTATTGACCGACAGCAACGCGCGAATGGCCAGCGTGCCGAAGGCGAGTCCGAGCGCGCCGCCGACGAGCGACAAGACGATGCTTTCGGTGAGCACCTGGCTGATGATCCGTCCGCGCGAGCCGCCGAGCGCGGCCCGAATCGCGATCTCGCGCTTGCGTCCGGTCGCGCGCACCAGCAACAGGTTGGCGACGTTGGCACACGCGATGAGCAGGACGAAGCCGACCGCGCCGGCCAGCACGAACAATGACTGGCGGACGTTGCGGACGAGGACCGTGCCGATCGGATCGACGCCAAACGTTTGATTCGGCCCCAGGCCGTTCTTAAACTTTGCCTTGAAGTCCGCGCTCGACGCGCCCAGGCGCGCCTTGGCCTGTTCGAGCGAGACGCCGGGCTTCAGGCGGCCGGCAGCTTGGAAGTAGTGCCCCTGATCGCTCGTATTCGGATCGAGCTGGAACGGCACCCACAGTTGCGGTTGTTGAGCGCCGAAATCGGAGAAGTCGAAGTCGCCGAGCACGCCGATGATCGTGTGCGGGACCGAGCCGAGCGAGATCGCCTTCCCCACTACCGCCGGGTCGCTGTTGAACCGCGTTTGCCACAGGCCTTTGCTGAGGATCACGACCTTGTCGCCGCCGGGCCGGTCTTCTTCCGGCGCGAAGGTGCGGCCCTGCACCGTCTGCGCCCCGAAGAGGCGGAAGAACTCCGACGAGACCCGCCCCGACCGCAACTGCTCGGGGAGGCTGCCCTCGGTGTAGTTGACGATGCTCTGGTTCATGGCCGAAACGGCTTCGACGACCTGCGTCTGCTCGCGGTAATGCTGGAACTTGGCGGGCGACGCCGCCGGGCCGGAGCCCTGCGGCGAGACGTTCAGGAAGAAGACGATGCGGTCGGAATTGGGGAATGGCATGGGCCGCAGCAGCACGGCGTTCACGACCGAAAAGATCGCGGTATTGACGGCAATGCCCAGGGTCAGCGCGGCGACCGCCGCCAGCGCGAAGGCGGGACTCTGGACGAACATCCGCAGGGCGTGCTTCACGTCACGAAGGAAGGTGTCGGACATGGGGGTTTTGACACCGCGGAAGCACTTTTGGTTGGCACAAAAAACTAGTGTGCGTCCGGTGCCTACAGTGCCTACGGTGCCAAACGGGCTCCGGCGGCATAGTATGTGGGCCATGGCTAGCCAAATCCGCGCTCTGTTCGCGGTGATATGCGCCCTCGTTGTCGCGACCGCCTCGATTAGCAGCCAGGGTCCCGGACGAAAGAAACTGCTGTTTCTGACCCACGCCGGGCTGTACAAGCACACCAGCCTGGGGCCGGCGGAGAAGGCGGTGATCGAGCTGGGCAAGACCGGCGGGTTCGACGTGACGACGGTCGAGGGCTACAAGCAGGACGCTGAGAAGATCGACCTCGCCTTCTTCACTCCGGAATACCTCGCCGGGTTCGACGGCTTGATGTTGATGACCAACGGCAACCTGCCGATGACAGACGCCCAGAAGAAGGCGCTGCTGGATTTCGTGCGCGGCGGCAAGGGCTTCGTCGGCGCGCACTGCGCCGCCCTCACCTTCTACAACTACCCGGAGTTCGGCGAGATGCTCGGCGGCTATTACCGCCGCTCGATCCGGCAGAACGCGATCGGCGTGCTGAAGGTCGAAGACCCGGCGCACCCGGCGACGAAGATGCTGGGCGGCAGCTGGCCGCTGGTCGACGAGTTCTATCACTTCGGCACGGCGCCCTGGGACGCGGCGCGGCCGAAAGACAACATCGACGTGCTGTTCGGCAATCACATTCCGATGGGGTTTTCGCGCGATCGCGTGCACGTCCTGCTCAGCCTCGACACCGAGAAGTCCACCATCGACGGCATGCCCGACGTCGTCAAGGGCGGCGACTATCCGCAGGCGTGGACGCGCAGCTACGGCAAGGGCCGGTCGTTCTACACGTCGCTCGGACACCGCGACGACATCTGGTCGAACGACCCCGTCTTCCGCGCCCACATCAACGGCGGGATTCGCTGGGCGCTCGGGCTGGAACAGTAGCGGCTCGCTACGTCAGGTGTTTTTCAAGATTTGCAATGGCGTCGTACGCGGTCATGTCTGGCTGCAGCGGCGTCACCGACGTGTAGCCGGCCATCACCGTTTCATAATCCGTCTTGCCGCTGTCGGGGTGATACTCGTCGAGCGCCTCTTCGATCCAGTAGTAGTCGTTGCCGCGCGGGTCGGTGCGCGCGTCGATCTGCGTGACGTGATTGCGCTTGGCTTGCGTGGTCACGCGCAGTCCCTTTGGCGTGCCGGTCGGCACGTTGATGTTCAATAGCGTGCGCGCGGGAAGGCCTTTCTCGAGCACCATCTTTGCGACCACGGCGGCGGCCTGCGCTGACGGGCCGAAGTCGAACGTGCCGCGCGTGCGCTTGAGCGAAACGGCAATGCCGGGGCATCCGAGCAGCGCCGCTTCGAGCGCGCCCGACACCGTGCCCGAGTAGGTAATATCGTCGCCGAGGTTCCACCCCTTGTTGATGCCCGATACGACCAGGTCGGGAAGCCGCTTGAGGATGATTTCGCACGCCAGGTTGACGCAGTCGGTCGGCGTGCCGTCCACGCCGTAGATGCCCTCGCTAATCAGCTCGATGCGCAACGGCCGGCGCAGCGTGAGCGCATGCCCGATGGCGCTCGCCTCCTGCAACGGGCCGACGATGATGACGTCGCCGAGTGGTTTCATGGCGTCGGCGAGGGCATGGATGCCGTCCGACTGCACGCCATCATCATTGGTGACCAGGATCAAAGGCATTGAACTCTCGATCATATCTCAGGGAGGTTCGTGAACCTGTGATCCAGCGGGACCGTATACCTCTATAATCCGGTGATGGGATGGTGGCTGTGGCTCGCCGGCGGTCTCGCGCTGATCGTGGCCGAACTGGTCACGCCCAGCGGCTTCTTCATCATCTTCTTTGGTCTCGGCGCGCTGGCGGTGGGCGTGCTGGCCGCCGTCGGTGTCGTCACGACGCTCTGGCTGCAGTGGCTGCTGTTCACGGTGCTGACGGTCGCCTTCCTGATGTTCTTCCGCGGCCGGCTGCAGGCGCGCTTCCAGATGCCGCCGCCACCCGACATCGATTCGTTTGTCGGCAAGCTCGCCGTCGTGCAGGAGCGCCTGGCGCCCGGCTCGGTGGGCCGCGTCGAAGTGCGGGGTGCGTCGTGGAGCGCGCGCAATACCAGCACGGTGACGCTCGACCCGGGCCAGCGCGCCCGCGTCGCGTCGGTTGACGGGTTGTTGCTGGCGGTTGTGCCCGAATAACGATCGCGACAGGCGGGACTCGACAGGCGGGACTAAAGTCCCGCCTCTACAACCCCGTTAAGGAGTGCCCATGGAAGGCGGACTGTTTTTCATCATCCTGCTCGCGATCGTCGTGCTCATCATTCTTTTCAAGACGGCGATCGTCGTGCCGCAGCAGAGCGCGTTCGTGGTGGAGCGGCTGGGGCGCTTTGCGGGCGTGCTCCACGCCGGCTTCCACATCCTGGTGCCGTTCATCGACGTGGTGCGCTACCGCCACTCGCTCAAGGAAATGGCGCTCGACATCCCGGCGCAGATTTGCATCACGCGCGACAACGTGCAGGTGCAAGTGGATGGCGTGTTGTATCTCAAGGTGCTGAACCCCGAGCGCACTTCGTACGGCATCACCGATTACATGTTCGCGATTTCGCAGCTCGCGCAAACGACGCTGCGCAGCGAAGTCGGCAAGATCGACCTCGACCGGACATTTGAAGAGCGCACCAACATCAACATCTCGGTGGTCGCGGAACTCGACAAGGCGACCGAGCCCTGGGGCGTGAAAGTGCTGCGCTACGAGGTGAAGAGCATCACGCCGCCGGCAGACATTCTTGCGGCGATGGAAAAACAGATGCGCGCCGAGCGCGAAAAGCGCGCGGTGATCCTGACCTCGGAAGGCCAGCGCGATGCGGCGATCAACTCGGCCGAAGGCGAGAAGCAGCAGGTCATCAAGGCGTCGGAAGCCCGCCGCCAGCAGCAGATCAACGAAGCCGAAGGCCAGGCGTCGGC
>JANOZI010000804.1:0-3765 GCA_031429375.1 Acidobacteriota bacterium
GCGCCGCGTTCACCACCTGGTCGGTCGCCAGGGCGGCGCCGGGCGTGGCCGCAACATGAGAGGCGGGCGAGCCCGCGCGCACGAAAAAGTGGGGCCCGTGAAAGCGCTCGGTCACCGGGAAGAGCCGCCGCATCAGCCGGACAAGCACGTTGCGGTTGGGGTCGGTCGGCCCCACCTTCAGCAGCAGCATCTTGATCCCGGTCGCGATCAGGAAGGCGCCGAACACGTAGATGATCCACGCGACGCGCTGAATGAGCTGAGCACCGACCGCGATCATGGCGCCGCGCATGACGAGCGCGCCGATGATTCCCCAGAACAGCACTCGGTGCTGGTAGATGGCGGGGACCGCAAAGAAACCGAACGCCATCGCGATGACAAAGATGTTGTCGACGGCGAGTGACTTCTCGACGAGGTAGCCGGTGAGGTACTTGACCGTCGCACTCGTGCCTTCGTTGTAGACGAGCCCCAGTCCTGCCACTGTCTTCGGGGCTACGGTCATGAGGTCGGGGGTCAGGCCGAGGCCCAGCCAGTGGTGTTCGTAGCCGAAGTAGATCAACACCGCAAAGGCCAGGCCTAGGCCGATCCAGAAGGCCGACCACTTCAGCGCCTCTCGCACCGACACGACGTGCGCCGTTCGGTGGAACACCCCAAGGTCGAGGGCCAGGAGCAGCAACACGAGGGCGATGAAGCCAGCGTGCATCCAGAGCATCAGCACCGCGTACGCGGTCCAGCCCCCCATACACAAAGAGAAAGTATGAGTTATATTGTTTGATTTTTTCTATGTATTGGCGTCAGCCCCCGAAAACATTTGGATAGTGAAAACCTATTAAATTGTTCGCAACTTCCTATTTGTCTATAAAACGAAAACCCCCTACGCTGGACCGTGTGGTCATGAAGATGTCCTTTCCGAACACTGACCAACCAGGTGCCAACATGACTTTGCCACACGCTCTGAAAACCGCCGGACGGGGGCTGGCCGTGGGCAGCGGCCTTGCTGCGCTCGGTTACGCCGCACTCGTCGCCTTCCACCGCGCCCGATACGGGAGGGTGGCTTACACGTGCTCGATGGGCGACGACACAAGGCTACTGGATCGATTCATTCCGTCGCCCGAAGTTGTCGAACACCATCGTTTGCGGATCTCTGCTCCGGCCGACGTCGTGTTGTCGACGGCGAAGGAGATGGAACTGCTCACGTCGAGGGTCATTCGTGCAGTGATCAAGGCGCGAGAGATCGTGCTGGGCGGCCTGCCGGGCACGCGGCCTCACCCGAAGGCCCTCCTCTCGCAGCTGCCGTCAATCGGATGGGTCGTGCTGGCGGAGCGCGCGGGCAGGGAAATCGTGTTGGGCGCCGTCACGCAGCCGTGGGAGGCTAATGTCGTGTTCCGGTCGATACCCGCCGCCGACTTCGCGGCGTTTCGGGAACCCGGCTACGTCAAGATCGCGTGGACGTTACGCGCCGATCCGATCGGCGTACAGCAGTCGATGTTCCACATGGAAACACGGGTCAGCACAACGGACCTGCAAACACAGGAACGGTTCCGCCGGTACTGGTCGTTCGTGGCCCCCGGGATCAAGTTAATCACGCTGTCGATGCTACGGTCGCTCAGGCGATCGGCCGAGCGCCGCGCCGCGGCGGCGCAGGCATGGACGGGCGGGGCTGGCGCCGACCCGGTGAAACCGTTCAACGCCAGCGTCTAACGAGACCAGTTCAACTGGAAGGCATCAACGGTTTCAGGAGGTGGATCGATGCGTGAAGTGGACACGAGTGCGGCCCGCCCGAGCGCGGGCGACGGACGCTCGGCCGGCGCTGGGTCGCCGGCGCCTGAAGGTCCGCCGACAACCGACAGGCTGTGTGAACGAATCCTCGCTGAGTACCGCGAGATGCCCGGACTACAGCTCACCGCGGCACAGGCGGCACGGCTCTTCGGGCTCGATCCAGCCTCCTGCGAGCAGATCCTGCAGCTGCTCGTGGCCGCGCGGAGGCTCCAGCGTAAGGCGGATGGACGGTTCTGTGCGCCCGGTGACCTCGAATCTGCGCAGCATCTGTTGGGGCGGAGCGTTCGAGGTGTGACGCCGGATTACGCGGGGCGCGCCGCGCTAGTCAACGCGCCACGGGCCGGCGATCTCGCCGAGGCTGAGTTCAGTCGCAGGCTGGCGGCGGCCCTCGAAGTGCCGCATTGGACCGTCGAGTGGGACCTCCGGCCTTCGCTCGACGCCCTCCGCCGCGCGGGCCTGACTCCGGCGGCGGCCGCCGCGGTTGAATGGCTGCCCGCACTCGAGATGGCGTGGAGCGGGGGCGTCGAGCCTGCCGAACGCGATTGCCTGCTCGGCCTTGCGGCAGAGAGCGCCATCCCTCCCGAGGCGCGCGCGCTGATCGCAGCGTGGTGCGACGCCCGGCCCGACCGAACGGCGTTTGCGGCAGGGCGCGCCGTGCTGGAACATCGCGGAGCGATGCTGCCGCCGGCGGCGGCCGAGGCCCTGCTCGATCACGTCCTCGACGCTTGCGAGGCCGTGGCCGGCGCGGCCGGCGGATGGATGGGGTTCAGGACGGTGTCGGGCGCGGAGCGCGCTCTCCGACACGCCATCTACGCGCAACTGGCTCCAGGCAGACTCTGATGCGCGCGTCGGCGCCGGTGGGGGTGACCTCAGGTCCGGACGGCGGGATCCTGACCAGGCATATCGAGGCCGAGGCTCGCTGAACCCCGCCGCGCTTGGATGCGTTCGCGCTGCTGGGCCATCTCGCGGGCCTGCTCGCAGTTCTTGCAGCGGACGGCGAAGGGCAGCGCGCGCAGCCGCGGCAGGGCGATGTCTTCGCCACACTCGAGGCAGTGACCGTAGGTCCCGTCCTCGAAGCGCGAGAGCGCGTCGTCAATTCTGCTCAACGTTTCCGCCTTCATCTGGATGAGGGCGAATTCGATGTCTTCCTGGATCGCGACCTCGGAGGTCTCACCCGGATCGAGGACCGCGTAATCCTTCTCGGACCTTTCGGCGCGGACATTCCGGATCTTGCCCTGCACTTCGCTCAGGTGCTGGCGCTGACGCTCGATCAGCATCCGCTTCAACTCGTCGTAACGGGCGCCGATCGGTGCGTCCGCTCTCGCCACCCTGTGCTTCTTCGCTTTGGCTGCCATGACTATTTCCGTTCGCCCTTTCTTCAGGACCGCACGCGTGTCCACCCACGCCACGTCGTCAAACCTCTTCAATACCGGCGGGCCAGTCCCGTTGTGTCTGAATCGCCCGCGCAACGCTGCGAGCAGCGCGAGCCACGGCGCGATCGATCGCGACGGCGGCGTCAGCGTCGGTGTCCTCAATCACGATCAGGCGCCAAGGCCGGCTCAGACGGACGGCGACGAGGCATCGCTTGTCGATGCCGCCCTTCGGACCATTCAGGTCCAAGAGGCGAACCCTGAGTGATTCCACGCGAGCGCCGAACCGCCCGAAGGCGGACTCGAGACGACGGCGGGCCAACTCCGCCAGGCTTGGGTGAAGGGAGTCCGCGCGCCGGATGGTGATGTGCATGGCTGAGTCGCTGCCTCCGCTGAAATAGACCATGTGTCCTCCTATGGACGAATCCGCCCAGGCGGGACACGGCCCACCGGCGGGTCCGTCGCTATCCGCCGGACGACCCCGACGATGGGCCGCGTCCACTCTTCGAAGGTATCGGTCCTGGCTGTGAATAGACAAATAGATAAGATGGCAGCTATAGTTAGATTTATATTATGAATTTGCCCGACCAGGTCTCCGGTCTGGACTGGCTGAACTACC
>JANOZI010000805.1:0-7862 GCA_031429375.1 Acidobacteriota bacterium
CAGACGCTCTTCCTGCGCGGCCGACGCGCGATAGCAGCCGATCATGAAAATCGCGGTGGCCAGCAGCACGAGGTTGTGGGTGGCCGCCGGCGCGGCCAGCCAGGCCACCGACGACGCCACGTAGACTGGGTGCCGGATCAACCGGTAGGGGCCAGTCTTGAGGATGCGATCGCAGCGCGGCTCGTAGACGAACGCGCGCGTCATCGGGACCCGCCGCGCGGCTTCGATCGCGCTGAGAAACAGCGCCAGCGTCGCGCCGTACATGCCGATGCCGATGCCGGCCCACATCGGGCTGGCGGTAGGCAGGACGAGCAGCGCCACGCCATGGAGAAGTCCGAGCACGACGCTGAAATGCTGGAAGAGGCGTTGCTGCCTGGTCAGCGACGCGGGCCCCGTGAAGAAATTCTGCAGCGCGACCGCAATGACGAGCAGCGTGGCGCCGCCGGCGACGGCGAGCACCCACTCGTACAAGCTATCGGGAGTCAAGGCCACCGCACGGATTTTACTCGGTACTAATGCTGGCTTTGAAGGACTTATCTTAGCCTTCCCGCCCGCGCCACCGGCCAGGACTTGCGCCGGCCCCGGCATCAGGCATACCCACGCCCGCCACATAGATCGGACACTCGCGCACGCCGTCGAGGCCGAGCAATGCCTCTAACCGGGCCTCGCTGAATGCCATGGTCGTGAATGGCGCCAGGCCAAGTGCCGTGGCGACAAGGCAGAAGGTCTGACCGAGGTGCCCGGCATCGATCAACACGGTGCGGTAGGCGCGACCGTGACCGTAGCGCCACATCGTGCGGGCAAACACCGGGCACATGATGATGGCCGCAGCCGCTCCGGCGAAGTAGGTCTGATGCGCCAGCAGCGCCGGAATATCAGCCGAAGAGACCCGCCGTTCCAGATCGACCAACTCCATCGCGTCGCTGTCGTAGTGATAAGCGCCGGGTGGTAGTCCTTCGACGTGCCACGCCAGCAGGTAGGCTTCGATCGGATGCCGGCATCCACCTGACGGCGAGGTCCTGACGATCACGGGCCCCTGACCAGGGACGCTGCCACGTGCCTGGACGCCAAAGGTCAAGTTGAGCAGCGTGCCGAGCGCGGCGGCCGGCACGGGTTGCTCGGAGAACCGTCGCCACGTCCGCCGCGTCGTCAACGCCGATCGCAACTCCATCGGCGACAGCGCCGCGTCCGGCAACCGCACGCGACGGCCGTCGATCTGTTTCGTCGGAGCCGGCTGCGGGTATTGGCTGGCTTTCTCCACCAGCTCGCGATCCCGCTTGCCCAAATCCGAGGGGAAGTCGCCATTCTTGGTCGCGAAGTGAAAGAAAGCGGCCTCTGGCGTCCACTCCACCCATTCGTCATGAGCCGGGGGCTCTCCTTCGCGCTCAATCAGTCCCAACGTATGGAGCAGACGCAGCGTCTCCGCGGCAATCGCCTGGTCGCCTCCCGGCGCGATGCGGTCGCGCAGCTCCGTCGCGGAGGTCCAATCCGACAAGCCCTGCAGAATGCCGATGGCCTCGGTCGCGATCGGAATCCGCTGCGAGAGCTGCCAGACATAACAGACCGCCTGGGACCCGGCCCAATAAATGACTACTCCGGGTGACCGGCGGTAGCGATCGGCGGTCTGCAAGTCATCTGCCGGCAACCGATCAGGCTTCCCACTGAAAGTCGCAGGTTTGCGTATAGCAGCAGCTATCCCGGAGCAACGCGCGCGCGGCGTAGGCGGACGCGAGCCGGGCGTTGATCTCATTCAACGTAGCCGTGTTCGTGGGGACATTGCGGAGCTGGTTCACGCTTCCCTGCACGCCGTCGCGGCTGTTCTCCAAAGCGGAAATCTTTGCGTCCAGTTGTTCGAGCACCGATTGCAAATTGTGCGTTATCGTCGCCACCAGGGACTCCTCTAACCCCTTGCCCGGACCACCACGATGGAGCCGAGGGGGCGGCTCCCGCAGCGTCTTCTACCGACTACCAAGACCCATGCGCGCAATCGTCTGATTGAATCGAGGATCGGCGCGAAGCGCGTCGGCCCTCGGATCGACTGCGAGCCACAGGACGCTCGTCATCCGACGTTGGACGGCTTCGTCCAGGTGCGAGAACGCCTCGTCTACGCGGCCCACGCTGGCTGCGATGTACGCGAAGTTGTCGACGCTCACAAAGGTGCCCTTGGCCTGCAAGTCGCGCAACTGAGCCAGGCACGTCTCGGCCTCTTCGGTTCGGCCTGCCATCGAGTACGCGAGCGCAAGACCGGCCAGCCAACCGGGATTGTCCGGGACCGGTGAAGGTCCAATCGCGGATCTGATGTTTCGGATCGCGTCATCGTACCGGCCCATTGCCGTGAGGATTCGCCCCGATCCGAAGAGTGCCGGCGCGTAAGTGGCTGAAATCGCGAGCGCGCGCCGCATCTCTTCAAGTGCGCGATCGAAATCGCGTGCGTAATAGCGGATGATGCCCAACGTCGCATAACGCTCTGGCGCCAACGGCTCCAGATCGCGGGCCCGTTCGGCCTCGGCGATCGCCTCGTCGAGCCGGCCGGTAGCGGCGATGAGCTGCGCGAGGCGTCCGTGAGCAACGGCGCCGCCGGGAGAAGCTTCGAGCCCCTGACGAAGCGTTGCCTCAGCCGCCGAAAAATCCCAATCGTGATAGGCCTGCACCGCGGCAAGCGCCGTGTAGCTCATGGGCACGGTCGGATCCAGCTCAATGGCGCGCATCGCGTGGGTCCTGACAACTTCCGCCCGCGTGCGACGTTGTCCCGGGTGTCCGAACTCAGCCGAGATTTGGTACGAATACGCGAGATGCGCCAGCGGCTCCGCCCAGTTCGGCTCGAGCTCGACGGCCCGCTCGAAGAACTGAATCGCCTCCCGATTCCTTGGTATCGCAAGTTCTACCAGGCCGCGAATGAAGGCGTCTTGCGCGTCCGCCCGCAGCTCTGACCGGCCGTCGACCGGAAAGCCGTTGGGGACTTCGAGCGAGAGATAGGCGGCCAGCAGCCGTGCAATCTCCGATCTCGCGCCGAGGATGGTGGACGGTTGGCGCTCGAGCTCGCGCCCCCACACCGTGCGACCTTGATACGGGTCCACCAGCCTCACGCTGAGCGCAATTCGGTCGTCAACCTGTAGAACCGATCCCGCCAGCAGCAAGCGCACACCGAGGTGTTCGGCCACCGCCCGCGACTCGTCCGCCGAACCTCGAAGCGTCGCGATCGTCTGGGACGAGGTGATGGTGAGCCCGGGCAGGCGGGCGAGGTGCGCGATCAGCACTTCGGTCATGCCGTCCGCCAGGTACTGCTTCGACGGATCGCCCGTCAGGTTCTTGATCGGCAGCACCGCAATCGATCGGACTTCAGGCGCCGGGGGGGCGGCCGGTGTGAACAGCGGACGCGCGACGGCGAGCGCCAGCAATCCGGCAACGGCGGCAACAGCCGCCCACCATCCGACCGATCGCGGTTTCGGCGCCGGCACCGGCATCGGCGCGGCGATCGCGGCAAGAGATGCCTGCACTTCAGACGCTGAGGCCGGGCGCTGCGCGGGGTCGCGGTCGATCGCCCGCGACACCAGATCGAGATACGCCGGCGGCAGGCCGCGACGCACGTGATCCAGTGCCTTGACGCGGTGTTCGGCGTGGGCCCGTTTCAATTCACCGAGCGACTTGCCGTCGACCGGAAAACTGCCCGACACCAGGTAGTAGAGCAACACGCCGAAACTGTAGACGTCGGTCGATTTGCTCGCCGCCGCGCCGGCGTGAAACAGCTCCGGCGCCATGTAGCGCGGCGTGCCCGCCACGTCGGTAAGCTGATCGGAATCGCGTGCCTCCGGCACGACCCGGCCCGCGCCGAGATCCATCAACACGACGCGGCCGCCGCTTTCCTGCACGACGTTCTGCGCCTTGATGTCGCAGTGCAGCAACCCGGCGGCGTGCACCGCGCCGAGCGCCGCGGCCACGTCAGCGCCGAGCGTGGCGGCTTCGACCGCGGTCATCGGGCCGCGCGACTTCACGAGTTGCTCGAGCGTGTCGCCGTGCACCAGCTCCATCCACAGGCCCGCCACGCCGTCGATCATGTCGGCGCCGTAAACGGTGACGACATGCTCGTGCCGGACGCGCGCGAGCATGCGGCCTTCCTGCATCACCACATCGGGATCGGACACGCCGTGAAACAGCTTGAGCGCGACCAGCCGCTCGAGCCGGGTGTCCCAGGCGCGATACACGGTGCCGTACGATCCGCGGCCGACGATGTTCAGCAGATCGAGATGGCCCCAGCGCGCGCGGTCGGGCATCAGGTGGCTGGGCGTGTCCGCGGCCACCGGCAGCAGCTGATGCAACTGGCGATGGCCGGCGGCAATCTGCGCGAGCACCTCGAGCTCGTCGGCCACCGCGCGTTGATCGTCGGTCGGCAGCGACGAGCTGATCGACGCCCAGTCGATCTGTTCGCCATCGGCGATGCGCGCGGCCGCGGCGAGGAGGGTGTCTTCAGCCACGGCGCATCTCCTCGGCCAGGCGCACCAGCGCGCGGCTCACGGTCATGCGCGCCGCGTCGGGGCTGGGCTTGCCCATCGCCTCGGCGATCTCCGCGTACGAGCAACCCATCTCGATGCGCGCGATCACCGCCTCGCGCGTTTCGGCGTCGAGCCGCTCGAGCGCGCGGTCGTACTTGGCGAGCGCCTCGCCGCCGATCGCGGTTTCGAGCGGCGAGCTCCCGTCGGACGCGATGGTCGAGTCGAGCGGGCCGAGCGCAGGGGTGCGGCGCTTGCGGCGGATCTCGTCGCGAATGCGGTTCATCACCGCGCCGCGCAGGTAGGCCTGCAACGCGCCCTCGCCCCGGGCCTCGAAGTGCCCGAGGTTCGCGACGCTGCGGATCAGCGTGTCCTGAACGAGGTCGTCAGTGTCGGAGAGGTCGCGCGCCCACCTTGGCAGCCGGCCGGAGGCCCACCGGCTCAGCCTCGGCAGGTACCGGTCCATCAGGCGATTGAGCGCAGCGGTATCGCCCGCGCGAACGCGTTCGAGCAGGACCATCGACGCCGTGGCGGACGGGTCCTGAGCAGGCGACGGCCGGGGGGGCGTTCGGTTTTCCAGTCTGCCTCGTTTGGGTAAGTACGCGGGCAATTGTGCCCCTAGACGGAGCAGAAAGCCATGAGCGACATGCAGAGGCTGCAAACCGAGCAGCTGACCCAACGCGAGCGCCAGATGGCGCACGCGGTCTCCCGCGGTCTCCGCAACCGGGAGATCGCCGAAGAATTCGGCATCAGCGAAGAAACAGTGAAGAAGCATCTGGCCACCATCTACGGCAAGCTGGCCCTTTCGGGAAGGGTTGCACTGGCCGTGCACGTGCTCCAGACGGGCGCACCGTGAGGAGCGCCCGGTGGATGCCCGTGCTATGAAGGCAAACGGACGTGCCTTATGCCTTCTGTCTTTCGAGGCTGATGGTGGCACTGCGGGCCGGTGCCCGCATCACTCAACTGGAGTAGTCAGGCGGGGTCCTAGCAAATAACGAATAACCAAGTACGAATAACAAAACGAACGCCTTCGTTATTGTTACTTGGTTATTTGGTTATTGTCAGGATCCGCCTCTACATCGACGTGGGTTTGATCGCGGCGACCACGCGCCTGGCGAACTCCGCGGCGTTGCCCTGGTGCCATCGCCACACCACGACGAGATCGTGGTCGGGCGAGACCGTGATGGTGTTGCTGCCGGCGCCATTCGCTGAAAACGCGTTGACCGGCAGCCCCGGCAGGGCCTTGCCGGTGGTGTTGAGCCACCAGAGATAGCCGTAGCCGTTGGGCGGAGAATTGGGCACGGTGCTCGGCGTCAACGCCTCCTTCACAAAAGCCGGCGGCACGATCTGCCGGTCGCCCCACTTGCCGCCGCGCAGCCACAGGTAGCCGAAGCGCGCCATGTCCATCGAGTTGATCCACATGCCGCCGCCCCAGCGCGTGCCGCCGCTGACCGAGGCCATCTTCTTGCCGTTAATCTCGACGAAGCTGTTGTGATAGGGAATCCAGCGCCAGGTGTTCGACGCGCCAATCACGTCCATCACCTCTTCGCGGAACACGTCGGGCACCGGCTTGTTGAAGGTGCGCAACAGCGACAGCGCGAAGCGGTTGATGCGCACGTCGTTGTATTCGTAATGGCTGCCGGGCTTCATCTGCTCGCGCGGCTTCATTTCGCCGTCGCCAAACGCCTCGTGGCCGATGAAGTTGTCCTGCTTGCCCCACATGGTGCCTTCCCACTCGCTCGACTGCTGCAAGTGGTGCCGCCACGTGATCTGCGCGTTGCGGGGCGAATCGTAACCACCGTCCTTGATGGTGGCGCCGACCGGCTGGTCGAGATTCGTGATCTTGCCGTCGCGCACGGCAATCGCCGCCACCGTCGACAACATGCTCTTGGCAACCGAATAGGTCGGGTCCGCCCACGTCGGATCGCCAAACTCGGCGACGACGTAGCCTTTGTAGATCACGACGCCGTTGGTTTTCGCGCGGATGTTCGGCACCGAGCCGAGGAGCGTGCCGAAGATTTTTTCCTGATCGGAAAAATCCATCGCGCGCGTCGACTCGCGCGATTGCGCGTAGGTGACCGCTTCGGCCAGCTTCACCGGATCGAGCCCGAGCTCGGCGGGCGCTTTCTTCGCCCACGAGCCGGCGGGCGGGAAGTACTGTCCGCTCTGCGCTGCAGGCGCAGACGCCAAATTCATCCACAGAAACGCGGAAGCACAGAAACACAGAACCAATCCTCTAAACGCTTTGGTGCTCGTACGATGGATTCTTGTCTTCATAAAAATGTTCTCCGAGTTCCCGTGTTTCGGTGTTTCTGTGTGATGCATTGTGCGGCTAGTAGCCCGGCCCGAGCAACACGGCATTCATGAACAACAACATCGTCCCCTCCGTGAACGCGCGGTAATTGGGCTCTTCCGCAAAAGCGATGACATGGCCCTGCCCGAAGGGCTGGTGCATGAGGAAGGACTTCTGCACGAGGATGTCCTGCGCGTCCGGCCAGATCAGCCCCGAGGCGATCAGCTTGTCTTTGGTGCCATAGACGCCGACGTTGCGGCCGCTATTGAGCTTGATCGGCGCAAACACGCGATTGCCTTCGATCATCACCTGCGTCTCGGCGTCGTGGCCGGCGGTGAGCCAGTGGTTGGTATCGAGCGTCACGCGCAGGATCGCGCCGGGCTGAGAGGCCGGACGCTCGCGATCGGGTTGAATCGCCTTGTCGTAATCAAACGCCTCGCCTGGTTTGGGCGCCGAACCCGATGAACCTGACGAACCCGCCGAACCTGACGAACCTGATGAACCTGATGGCGGCGGCACATCAGGCTTCCCATCTTTGAGAAGCGTTGTCGTATCCAGCAATGCGACAGCAGAGGTTGTGGCCCAGCGTGAGGCTTCGGCGATCGTGACGAGCGTGCCGCCGGCACGCAGCCAGTCTTTCACGCGATTGAGCACCGGCTCGGCGATCAGCCCCGCGTAATTCCCGCTGGGCAGCACGATGACGTCGTAGTCGTTGAAGACGGCGCGGCCGAGCGACGCCGTGCGCACGGCGGTCACGGCCTGGCCGAAGCGGCGCTCGAGCACGTAGCGCGTCCAGCCGGCAGACAGCGTTTGCGTGGGCGTGTCCCACACCAGCAACACCTTCGGCGAGGTCAGCGCCTGCGCGTCGTTGCTGCCGAGCGAGGTGCCCTCGTCTACCCACGACGAATCGATCGGAACGATCTCCGCGCCGTGCTTGGCCGCGAGCGCCGCGAGCCGCGCATTGAGATCCGCCGGGTTCTCGCTGTTCCGGAAGAGCGCGGTGCCGATCGGATAGCGACGGCCGTTCTGCGTGAACGCGCCGCCGATGCTGCGGAGGCGTAATCCGTTCTGCAGCGCGTCGA
>JANOZI010000806.1:0-6821 GCA_031429375.1 Acidobacteriota bacterium
GAAGGCTTTGGCAACGTCCTGATCGAAGCCATGGCGTGCGGCACGCCGGTCGTCGCCACGCGCTCGCCCGGTACCGTCGAGATCATCGAGCACGGCGCCAATGGCCTGCTGGTCGATCACGAGCCGCATGCGGTCGCCCGCGCGATTGCCACGCTCATGGCCGATCGTCCACTCCGAGATCGGCTGGTGGCCCGCGCCCGCGAAAACGTTCGACACTACGACGTCGGCCAGGTCGCGATGCGTTACGAGAAACTCTTCCAGGAGCTGGTGGCGTGACGGCCGGTCGCCTTCGGGCGGGAGGACTCGCCGCCGCGGCGGGTCTGCTGCTCGGCCTCGTCTACACCGCCTCGCCGATGACGGTGGTGTGCGCCGCCGTGCTGCTGGTGACGACGGGGTGGGCCAGCCGTGGCCTGACCGCGCACGAACGCCGCTGGTTCGTCGCGTTGTTGACGCTGGCGATCGCCTTACGCGCCATCGTGATCGCCGGCTTGTTCCTGTCCTCCGATTCATCACGGCCGTTTGCGACGCTCTTCGGCGACGAAATGCTGTTCAAAAACCGCACGATGTGGATGCGGAATGTATCGCTCGGCGTGCCGATCTCGAAGGCCGACTTCATCTATGCCTACGAGGGCGTGGCCGAATCGACGTACCTCTACCTGCTGGCGTACCTGCAGGCGGTCTTCGGCGCCATGCCGTACGGCGTGCACGTCATGAACGCGACCGCGTATCTCGTCGGGGTGCTGGCCGGGTACAAGCTGATCCGGCGGTCATTCGGGTCGCTGGCCGCGCTGATTGGCCTCGCGCTGCTGCTGTATTGGCCGAGCCTGTTCATGTGGTCGGTCTCCGCATTGAAGGAGCCGGCCTACAGCCTGGTGGCGATCGGCGAGCTGTGGTGCACGTATCAAATCGTTCGAGCGCCGCGGCCGTGGCAACGAGTGCTCGCGATTGCGGGCGTCGTGGTGGGTGCGATTGCCCTCGAAGGCTTGCGGCGAGGCGGACTGGTGATCGCGTCGATCGGCGTCGTCACGGGCCTGGTGGCATGGTACCTCTCGACGCGGCCCCGTCTTGCACTAGCAGCGGTCGTGGCGGTACCGATTGCCGCGGCGCTCTTGCTCAGCGTATCGGCGGTGCAGGACCCCGTGCTGTCCGGCGTGCGGCGCGCCGTCGCATACCATGCAGGTCACGTTGGGTCGGAGGGCTACTCCTACAAGCTCGTCGAGCCCCGCTCCTACTTCAAGGCACGGACCATTCCTACGATGCCCGCGCGCGAGGCGGCACTCTACGTGATCAACGCCACGGTCGCTTATTTCGTTCAGCCTTTGCCGTGGCAGGCCGAGTCCAGGCTGCTCCGCGCTTACCTCCCGGAACAGATGGCGTGGTTCGTCCTCCTCGCGTTTGTGCCGATCGGCATCGTCGCCGGACACCGGCGCGACGCCGCCCTCACGTGGATGCTGGCCGCACAGGCCTTCGCTGCGGTCGTCGTCGTCGCGATGACGAGCGGCAATATCGGCACGCTGATTCGCCACCGCGGACTGGCGTTGCCGTACTTCGCCTGGCTCGCGGCGCTTGGTATTTGCGCCGCCTTCGGCGCCATCTCATCCGGCACTCTTTCTGGAGACAGGGCACAGCATGGCCATCCTTGACGGGCGGGGCCGGCTCTTCGGCCGATTCAACGTGTTTGACGCCATCGTGGCGATCCTGCTTCTGGGCCTCGTGCCGCTGGCCTACGGTGCGTACCTCGTGCTGCGGACGCCGCTGCCGAAGCTGACGAGCGTGGAGCCGGCCACGATTACGTACGGCTCGAACATGCGGTTCAAGGTCAGGGGTGAAAATCTCCGGCCATACCTTCGCGTTTTCCTCGACCGGCACCAGAGCAAGAGCTTTCTGTTCGACGACAGCACCGAGGCGGAGGTGGAGCTGCTCGATGTGCCGCCGCCTCCGGGCGTTTACGACGTCGTGTTGTACGACCAGGCGCAGGAACGCGACCGGCTGCCCAAGGCGCTGACGATCGCGCCGTCGGCGCTCCCGGATGCCCAGATGCTGGTCGTCGGAACATTCGGTAATCTGACCTCGGCACAGGCCAGAAAGATTGCAGCCGGCATGACCATCGCCGGCGTCGGCGTGGTGGCCGCCGTCGGCCGGCCCGTTCCGCAGGTCATGCGAGTGTTCGTGCGGCCCGGCACCGTCGAGATCCCGGTCGCCAACGCGCAGATGGTACCGGCGGCAATGCGAATGGGCTGCTTCGTGCGGACCAACTCCGGCCAACCGGAATGTGTCGGCGGCGGGTTCTCGGTGCAGCCAACGACGCTGCTCTTTCTCGACACGCCGCTCGGCACGCTGCCGTTTCAGATCGATCAGGTGCGCGGGTTGCAGCCGTTCGAGCCGGTGCGCGTGACGGTCCGCTTCGCGGCGACTGCCGAAGTGCTGGCGCGCATCCGGCGCGGTGATGTCGATCTGGGCGACGTCAGAAACGAGCTGTCCGCCAACGGCGTGGTCGACGAGGTCGGCGGCGGCACGGCCGGCACGCGTGATGCGCGGCTGACCGTGCAGGCCCAGCGCGGCGTCACCAGCTGGACCTACAACGTCGCACCGCTCCGATTGGGCAGCCAGTTCGTGTTGCGAACCGGCGCGTACGAGGTGAGCGGCACGGTGATCGCACTGTCACCCGAGTTTGAAGGCGGGACTAAAGTCCCGCCTCTACAAAAATGACAACCCAAGACGAACCGTCACGCCGCGAGATGCGCGATCGGCAGGCGGCCCGCATTCTCGAATCGAGCGCACTGATCCGCATTGCGGAACGCGCCCTGGTGCAGATGGAGCGCGCGGCGCAGACTTCGTCGGTCGCCGCGTCGGCGCGGCGCAGCTTCGCCGCATGGAACCAATTGCCCGGCGGGCAGCGTTCCTTCCTCACCGGTGTGCTGTGCGTGAGCGCGGCACTCGCGAACTTCGTTGTAACGATCGTCGGCAAGACCCCGCCCGGATGGTTGTGGATGGTGCCGCCCGCGATCGTCATGGCGATCGGCGCCACGCTGATTCTCGCGGCCGCATCAGACGAATCACGGGAAGCGAGGTGACCTCGTCCGGCCGCATCAAGGTCCTGGCGCTGTCGCCGATTCCGGAAGAAGGCGCCGGCTGCCGCTTTCGAGTGAGCCAATACATTCCGTATCTCGAGGCGCACGGGTTTGATGTGACGGTGCGGCCGTTTTACACGCCGGAGTTCTTTCGCCTGGTCTACCGGCCCGGACATTTCTTGCGGAAGAGCGTAGCCTTCATGGGCCTGCTCGCTCGCCGCCTGCAGGTCATGCGGGAGCTCGATCACTACGATCTCGTTCTGATCTACCGCGAGGCCATTCCGATTGGCCCGCCGTGGATCGAGCGTGCCATCGCGCGGCGCGGCAAGCCGATCGTCTTTGATTTTGACGACGCGATTTTTCTGCCGAACGTGAGCGAGGCCAATAAGTCGATCTCTTTCCTGAAGGATACGAACCGGCCTGCGGAGATCATCGGCTTCAGCCGGCACGTCGTCGCCGGCAACAATTTTCTCGCCGCCTTCGCGCGCCGTTTCAACGCCGCCGTAACGGTCGTACCGACGGCTGTGGACACGAATCGGTTCGTGCCCAGGGCGGATCGCGTGCGTCCGCCTGGCGAGGCCCCGGTGGTCGGCTGGATCGGCAGCCCAACGACCTATCACTACGTGGAAGCCATGGCCGGATTACTCAAGGACGTAGCGCAGCGGCACCCCTTCACCCTCAAGATCAGCGGCGCCGGCAAGCCGGTGCAGTTCGACGGCGTTCGCGTCGAGGACGTGCCGTGGGAGATGTCGCGCGAGGTCGAGCTGTTCAACAGCTGCGACATCGGGATTTACCCGCTGGACGATGATGACTGGGCGCGGGGTAAGTGCGGCTTCAAGGCCATCCAGTTCATGGCCTGCGGCGTGCCCGTGGTGGCGTCGGCGGTCGGCGTCAACCGTGAAATAATCACCGACGGAGAAAACGGCTTCCTCGCGTCGTCCCGTGAGGAGTGGACCGCCAAGCTCGAGCGGCTGCTGGCCGACCCGGCGCTGCGCGAGCGCTTTTCAGCCGCCGGCCGGCGGACGATCGAGGAACGTTACTCCCTGCGCGTGACGGCGCCGCAGTTGAGCGGCATTCTGCGTGAGGCGGCCATACCAACGCCATGACCCCAGCCCGCAACTTTGCAATCACCGGCGTCGCAGGGTACATCGCCCCGCGGCACCTCAAGGCCATCGCCGACACCGGCAACCGGTTGATCGCCGCCACCGATCCCCATGATTCCGTCGGCATTCTCGATCGCTTTGCGTTCGACTGCCGGTTCTTCACGGAGTTCGAGCGCTTCGACCGGCACCTGGAGAAGCTGCGGCGCGGGCCCGAAGAGGCGCGCGTGCACTGCCTCAGCGTGTGCTCGCCGAATTACCTGCACGACGCGCACATGCGGCTGGCGCTGCGGGTCGGGGCCGATGTGATCTGCGAGAAGCCGCTCGTGATCAATCCCTGGAACCTCGACGCGCTCGAGGATCTCGAGCGCGAGTCCGGCCGGCGGGTGTGGACGGTTCTCCAGTTGCGGGTCCATCCTCAGCTGGTCGCGCTCCGAGAGCGGTTGCGCCAGTCGCCGGAGCGGCGCCACAGCGTGCGACTGACCTACATCACGGCGCGCGGCGGCTGGTACCACGTGTCGTGGAAAGGGCACGACGATCGATCGGGCGGCATCGTCACCAACATCGGCATTCACTTTTTCGATCTGATCGGCTGGCTGTTCGGGCCGGTACGGCAGTCGGTCGTGCACTTGCGCGAGCCCCAGCGGGCCGGCGGCGTGCTCGAGCTCGAGGACGCGGATGTGCAGTGGTACCTCTCGACCGAAACCTCCGACCTGCCATTTGCGCCCGAGCCTGGCGTCAAGACTACCTACCGTTCGATTACGGTGGACGGCCAGGAGATCGAATTCAGCGAGGGGTTCGCCGATCTCCACACTCGCGTCTACGAAGAGATGCTCGCCGGCCGCGGCTTTGGCATCGCCGAGGCTCGCCCGTCGGTCGAGCTCACGTCGCGGATTCGTGCGGCCGCGGTCGAAGCGCCGACGGCCGATGCCCACCCGAAGGTGGCCGGGCGTGGCTGACGTTTTCGTGCACGAGTCGTCTTATGTGGACGATGGCAGCCAGGTTGGCGCGGGGACGAAGATCTGGCACTTCTCGCACGTCATGACCGGCGCGCGCATCGGCGAGCGCTGCAACATCGGCCAGAACGTCGTCGTGTCGCCGCAGGTCGTGATCGGCAACAACGTCAAGATTCAGAACAACGTCTCCATCTATACCGGAGTCACCCTCGAAGACGACGTGTTCTGCGGCCCGTCGATGGTGTTCACCAACGTGGTGAACCCGCGCAGCGAAGTGTCGCGGAAGGACGAGTACCGGCCCACGCTGGTCAAGCGCGGTGCCAGCCTCGGCGCCAACTGCACGATCGTCTGCGGCAACACGATTGGCGCCTATGCGTTTGTCGGAGCGGGCGCGGTCGTGACGAGGGACGTTCCCGACTACGCGCTCGTCGTCGGCAATCCGTCCCGTGTCGCCGGCTGGGTGTGCGAGTGCGGTGTGAAGCTGGCCCCGGGCAGCGTTCCGCCACCTGCCGTGATGTGTCATGCATGCCAGTCCAGGTATACGACCAGGGCCGACGGGCGGCTGGCGAAGGACGATCGCTGAACACGAATTTGCTGCGCCTCGGCCTCCCGTCCTGGGGCCCCAGTGTCGTGTCTGCAGTCGCGGTCAGCCCTTTGCTGATCTGGATGCTGATGTCCGGCCCTCGCTGGGCGGTCGACACCGCGACCTACGCGGCCTGGGCGGATGCGCTGATCGGTGTCCGGTTTCACGTATTCGAGTTTCTTCGTTCGAACACCTTCACCGCGCCCCTGGTGCTGTATCTGGGTTGGATTGTGACGGTCTCCCTGGCGAAGGTTCTGGCGGGTGGCGCGTGGCCCTGGGCGCTGCTGGCGGTCAATGCTCTGGCCGCATGGTGGGCGGTGCGCACGGTGTTCGTGAGCGTGGCAGCCCAGCGCACGCTGGCCGCAGCCTGGGTGGCGGGACTCTGGATGGCATGTAGCCCGGACGTATGGGTGTTCGCACCGTTGCTACTGGGCGACCTCTGGTTCACAGCACTCTGTGCTGTGGTTGTCGCCGCGCTGTTGCGTTGGCCCGCCAGGTGGCCCATCCACGTCGTGGTCATTGCCGGACTTGCAACGATCACTCGCCCGGCAACTGCGCCGCTGGTGGTGTGCATCGCCCTCGTGCTCAGCGGCCTGGTGCGCTGGTCGACCTCCTCCACCAGGTGGGCCGTTCCATTGGCCGCGACCGTTGCAATCACGGTCGTCGTCGCTCACGCCTGGGTGATGACCGCGCCCGTATGGCTGCCGGAGACGCTCGTCCGATGGGGCGAGCTGGTGCGCGGGCAATACGCTCGCGGTGTGGTCGTGTACGATCGCCCTGACACGTTTGTCGCGCCGGCCCTGACCTTGTCCAGCGCGGTCGCCCTGACGCTGCGCAAGTGGGCCTACTTCTTCTCGCCGTGGCTGCCTGGCTACAGTGGACGACACATCGCCATCAACCTGATCTGGTTTGTGCCGCTCTACGCAGCGATCGCTCTGGCGGTTTGGCGGGCGCCGAATCGGTTCACGGTCCACGTGCTGTTGTTGTACGTCGGCCTGCTGTCTGGTTTCCACGCGCTCGGGGAATTGGACTTCGACCAGCGATATCGTATTCCGGCGTTGCCGGCGATGGTGATACTGGCGGGCTGTTCCCTCCCAAGGCGGGTCGGTGA
>JANOZI010000807.1:0-8160 GCA_031429375.1 Acidobacteriota bacterium
TCGGTGGCGCCGAGGACATGCTGCTGGGCCCGGCGGCGCGCTTCCAGGAGCGGATGAAAGTGCTGGCCTCGACGATCCCGAACGGCAACGGCCGCGTGCACTTGATTCCCGGGCTCGGGCACGTGCCGCACCTCGAAGCGCCGGACAAAGTGCTGCCGCCGCTCGTCGCGTTTCTCAAAGAGGGCGTGAAGGCGCGTTAGCACCTTCACGTCTCATCACTTCACCGAGTACTTGGTGAACGCGCCGCCCGCCTGGACCAGCGAGTTCGGCCCTTCCGCCGCGTAGACGTTGCCGTCTGCATCCACCGCGACGCCTTCGCCTGCCGTGCCCTGATAGACGCGGTCTTCGCGCTCGAACGGCGGGATGAACGCGGTGACGCGATCTTCGTCGAGCGGCCCGATGCGCACGCCGTCACGCCAGTTCGGGTGGTTCAACGGACCCGACTCCGAGTCGATCGCGTAGAGCAGGTTGCCCTTGATGAAGAAGCCGCTGACGCGCCCGAACATGTAGCGCGACTCGAGGTACTTGCCGTCCTGATCGAAAATCTCGAGCCGGTGGTTGCCGCGATCCGCCACCCAGAGCCGGCCCCTCGCGTCGAACATCAGCGCATGAGGCGTGCGGAACTCGCCGTGCTTCACGCCGATCGTGCCCCACGACTTGATGAACGTGCCGTCCTTCGTGAACTTGCTGATGCGCGAGGTGGCGCCGCGCTTCAACCCTTCCGCGATTGCCTGGTTGGTGGTCATGCCCTGGGCGTCGTGGCCGTCAGACACGTAGATGCTGCCGTCGGGCCCGACGACGACGTCGTTGGGCTGGTTGAATTGACCATCGGCCGAGCCCGGCTTGCCGGCGATGCCGAGGCTGAGGAGCTTTTCGCCCTTCTGGCTGAACTTGTGGACCTGGTGGCCCTTGGTGCCTTCCTTGTTGCCGGCGAAGTCGGCGATCCACACGTTGCCGTCGCGATCGACGTGGATGCCGTGCGGCGTCACCATCAGGCCCTTGCCGATGTTGGCGAGCACCTTGCCGGTGTGGCGGTCGAACTTGAACACCGGATCGACCGGGTTGTTCTCGCAATCGACAGGTCCGCCGCCGGCGGTGCCGGCGCCGCAGCGCTCGTAGCCCCAGATATTTCCGTCCTTCGGATCGATGTCGAGGCCGGCTGACGTGCCCCACTTCCGTCCGGCGGGCAGCTCGCCCCAGTTCCTGGTGACCTTCGGCGCCGGGTTCGGCAGGCCTTCACCGGTAATGGGATTGGCGACGGCCCCGGGCCTGGCCTGCGCCGCGGCGTTGGCGTGCGCGGTGGTATCAGCGTCCCAGGTCGTCAGGACGAAAGCGGCGCAAACGCCGAGGGCAGACACGAGTATTCGTGACAGTGACATGGCAGCTCCTTTTGGTGCGATGCGATATTAGAGCCGACACTCGCCGTCTGCAAGCGGTGGGCGAACCCCAGGCGCTATTTCTTGATGCGGTTGCCGAGGTCCTTCACGGCTTCGCCGACCTTGCGCTTGGCCGTCCCAAAGCCTTCCTGGACCATGCCCGAGGCCTCGTCGCCCACGCCTTCGTCGTGCAGGACCTTGTCGCCGGTGGCCTTACCGACTTCCTGTTTCACTTTGCCCTTGACCTGATCGAACTTGCCCTTGATTTCGTCGTTATTTGGCATGGTTACTCCCATAAAGATGATCGACGCAGCGGTTTGTGCCGTTCGCCCCTGGCGAAGCGGTGCTGCTCTGGGTACAAGCAAGAGGGACGCCAGTCCCCCAGCATCCACAGTTTGATGCGCGTCAGGCCGGCTCCCGGCTCGGTGCCGTTTTCGATCACGAAGCCGCCGGTACGACACAATGGGCACTACGCCAGCATGAAAGACATAGATCGCGATTCTCTGGTCGAGGACGCCCTTCGGCACACCAACGCTCGCTTCGAGGCGGCGATCGCCGCCGCGGACGTGTCGATCTCGAACCAGGATCGCGAGCTGCGCTACACGTGGATTCATAACCCCGCGCTAATCCGGGCGCCGCGCGACGTGATCGGCAAGCGCGATGGCGACCTGCTGGAGCGCGCCGCAGACGCCGCGCGCCTCGACGCGATCAAACGCGCCGTGCTCGAGACCGGCACGGACATCCGCCAGGAAGTGGCCGTGATGCACGGCGGCGTGGAGCATTACTTCGACTTGTTGGTGCGGCCGCAGCGTGATGCGGCCGGTGCGATCGTTGGCGTCACGAACGCGGCCATCGAGATCACCGGGCGCAAACGGGTCGAGGCCAACCTGTCGTTCCTCTCGACACTCGCCGCGGCCCTGACGCCGCTGACGTCCGCGGCGGAAGTCGCCGATGTCGTGACCTCGTCGGTCGCCAAATATTTGGGACTGAGCCGGTGCCTGCTCGTGGCGATCGATCCCACCGGGTCCACGGCGACGGTCTTTCACGAACATTCGCAGGGTGGGTCGAGTCTGCTCGGGCCGTATGCCATGCTCCAGTTCCATACCGAGGACGAGCGCCGGCAGCTGGCCATGGGCCACGCGATTGTGATCAGCGACGTGCGGGCGGCGCCGCGGCCGGCCGCGGCGGGCGCGCAGTTCGAACAGCTTGGCATCCGCGCGATGCTCAACGTGCCCTACCTCAGCGACGGGCAGTTGCGGTTCGTCCTCAGCGCGATGTGCGAACAGCCGCACACCTGGCAACCGGGCGATACCGAGCTGTTGCAGGGCATCGCCTCCCGGGCCTACCTGCGCCTCGAACGCGCCCGTGGCGAGGAACAACTGCGGGCGGCGCACGACACCTTCCGCCATCTCGTCGATCGGTCGCCCTTCGGCATTTATGTGGTGGACGCCGATTTCCGGCTGGTGCAGGTCAGCACCGGCGCGCAGAAAGTGTTCGAACAGGTCCGCCCGCTCCTCGGCCGCGATTTCGCGGACGTGCTGCGCCTGCTCTGGCCGGAACCCTTTGCCGGCGAAGCGATCGCCATCTTCCGGCACACGCTCGACACCGGCGAGCCGTATCACGCGCCGAGCACGGTGGAGAAGCGCCAGGACATCGGGGTGGTCGAGAGTTACGACTGGAAGACGGAACGCCTGATGTTGCCCGACGGGCGCTGGGGCGTCGTGTGCCACTTCTATGACCTGTCGGAGCGGCAGCGCTTCGAGGCGGAACTGCGGGACGCCGATCGCCAGAAGGATTTGTTCCTGGCCATGCTGGCCCACGAGCTCCGCAATCCATTGGCGCCGATTCGAACGGCGGCCGCCGTGCTTCAGACCGCTGCGGCGAAGGAGATCGTGACGGCCTGCGCGGAAACGATCGAACGGCAATCCGCGCAAATGGCCCGCCTGCTCGACGATCTGCTCGACGTCTCTCGACTGTCGCGCGGGCGGCTGTCGTTGCAGCGCGCGCCGATCGCGCTCGCCGACGTCCTGGCCGTCGCGGTTGAGACCAGCCAGCCGTCGATCGACGCGCACCAGCAGCAGTTATCGGTCGACGCGGGCGACGAGAGCCTGGTGGTGGATGGCGACAGCGTCCGCCTGGCGCAGGTGTTCGCGAACCTGCTGCACAATGCTTCGAAGTTCGGCACCCCGGGCGGGCGGATCGCGATCCAGGCGCGTCGTGAGGACGACGACGTGGTGGTGCGGGTCACCGACAGCGGCATCGGCATTCCGGCGGAGCTGCTGCCTCGCCTGTTCGGGCTCTTCGTGCAAGGGGCTGCGGAGCGTGGCGGACTTGGCATCGGGCTATCGCTGGCACAACGCCTGATCGACATGCATGGCGGCACGATCGCCGCGCACAGCGACGGTCCCGGCAAGGGCAGCGAGTTCACCGTGCGCCTGCCACTAACGTCAGCCCCGATCACACGCCACCACGACAGCGCGGATCACGCGCTGTCGCCGGTGGCCCGCAAGGCCTTAATCGTCGACGACAACGCCGATGTCGCGGAGATCACGGCACTGTTGCTGAAGAGCGCCGGCTGCGACGTGCGCATCGCGTACGACGGCGCCACGGCGCTGGACGCGGCCCAGGCATTTCAACCTGAAGTCGTGTTCATGGATCTCGGCATGCCGGGGCTGGACGGTTACGAAACCTGCCGCCGGATTCGCGCGTCCTCGTCGGGGCAGTCGGTGCAAATGATCGCCGTCAGCGGCTGGGCCAGGCCTGAAGACAAACAACGGAGTGCGGCGGCAGGCTTCGACCTGCACCTGGTGAAGCCCGTCGATCCTCGCACCTTGATCAAGATCGTGGGAGCTTGATCGCACTGCCGTCGCCGGCCCTCACCGAGGAACGGGAATTGCAATGCTGCGTCACAGTTACTTTGCCCGCCGACCTTCTGCGGGAAGTGGATCAGCTCGAGCGCAACCGGAGTCGCTTGATCGCTGAAGCCGTTCAGCACGAAGTCGCGCGGCGACGCCGAGCTGCGCTCATGCTGTCCGTACAGAGCCCTCATCCCGAAGCCACTCGGTTGATTGATGAAGGGTTAACGGACTGGACCGCCGAATTACCGGATGACGAAGGCCTGCTGGACCCCTCTGGCGGGATCGGTGTCCGTTGGGTCGAAGGCGAGGGTTGGATCAAGGAATCCGCGTCGGAGACGCATTAGCGCAGTCGCGATCACGAGACTTTAGTCCCTTCGTAGCACTTGATGATCGCGTCGGCGGAGCGGTCGATGTCCGCCTCCGTCGTGGACCAGTTCGAGATCGAAATGCGCATCGCAAGCTTGTCCTGCCAGTTCGTGCCGCCGGCCCAGCAGGTGCCATCGGCTTGGACCGCGGTAATCACATCGCGCGTGATCGCGTTTAGGTCACGATCGCCGGAACCCTCGAACTGCACCAGCACCTGGTTGAGCACCACCTCGTTCAGGATCGTCACGCCGGGCGCCGGCGATAGCCTGGCGGCCATCCGCCGGGCGAGGGCGACGTTGCGGCGCACCATCGCCGCGATGCCGTCGCGGCCCAGGGTTTGGATCAGCGCATAGATCGGCACCACGCGCGCGCGGCGCGACGATTCCGGCACCCAGTCCATGCCGACGCGCTCTTCATCCGACCCTCGCTGCAGGTACGACGCCTTGAAGCTCATCGCGGCACGGTGCGCGGCGGTGTGGCGGACCATCGCGAGGCCGGAATCGTATGGCACGTTGAGCCACTTGTGCGCATCGGTCGCCCACGAGTCCGCCTGCTCGATGCCGCGGATCTGATCGCGCAGTTCGGGCACCGCGTTCGCCCACAGGCCGAAGGCGCCGTCAACATGGATCCACGCTCCAGACGCGTGGCCGATTGCGGCGATCTCCTCAACCGGGTCGCTGGCGCCGGTAGCGACGTTGCCAACCTGCGCGCAGATGATCACCGGGCCGGCGTGGTCCCTCAACCGTTCGCGTAACGCATCGGCATTCATGCAGCCGCGATCGTCAACCGGCACGACTTCGATCTCGTCTGAGCCAAATCCGAGAAATCGCAACGCGCCCATCGCCGACACGTGGACTTCCTGGCCGACGATGACCCGCACGGGTGGCGCCGCTCGCAGGCCCTTGGCCTCGACATTCCAGCCCGCGCGCCGCAACACCTCATGCCGCGCCGCCGCCAGGCAGGTGAAGTTCGCCATGTGACAGCCGCTGGTAAATCCGACGCTCGATGACGCCGGCAGATGAAGCAGCTCGAGGATCCATCCCGCCACGATGTCTTCGATCACCGACACGGCAGGAGCGTGCACGTAAACGATGGCGTTCTGATCCCATGCGGCCGCCAGCCAGTCCGCCGCGACGGTCACCGGAACCGCCCCACCGGTGACGAAACCAAAGTAACGAGGGCCGGCCTGGGCCACCACTCCGGGATCGGCACGTGTCGCGAGCTGCTCGAGCACGACGAGAGGGTCGGCGCCGGTCAGAGGAAGCGGTCCGCCCAGCGATTTCATCAGCGCTTCGCGGTTGGAGCGGCCGCCGACGTGGCGCTCCGCCACGCCATCGAGAAACTGCGCGGCCAAACGATGGGCGAGAGACAGAACGTCCGTCGAGTGCATGAGCGACTCTAGCAACAGGCCCCGCTCGCGCGAACGTGAATTCCATTCATGTTTCGATGAAGAAATGCCACTGTGTCGCGTGCCGGCCCGACGCTACAGTCGGGGCATGACGACATTCGCGAAGGAACCGCGGCAGGCCTAGCGATCGTTGCTGCACCGCAAGGCGTACTTCCTCACGCCGCACCGAAAGCGTGACCCCATGAACAGCATTCATGCGCCCTCTTCCGCCGGCGCGGGGGATCTTTACTCGTCGGGCGGGCTGAGCGCGCCGCGGAGCTTGTCGGCGAGCGACCCGAAGCCCCCCGACGACTCGGCATCCGTGCGCTCGGCGTAGTCGCGCACCTCCTGGGCCCGCGCCTGGCCCTCCTGGACCATGGCGACGCCGATCCGTTTCTTGTCAGGATCGATGCTCAGGATCTCGAAGGGTGCGGTCATTCCGACCGACACCAATCGGGACCACGCATCCGGCCGGCCGGCCGGCGCAAACGTGGACACATGCGCCAGCGCTTCGACGCCCGGCTCGAATTCGACGAAGGCGCCGAACTCCGCGATGCGCGTGACGCGGCCGGTGTGCACCTGGCCCACCTGATAGGTGGCCTGCACCATGGTCCACGGATCGGCGCCGAGCTGTTTCAACCCGAGCGAGATTTTCTGCGCGTCGTCATCCACGCGCAGCACCTTGACGGTAATTTCCTGGCCGGGCGAGAGCAGCTGCGACGGGTCCGAGACGCGCGACCACGCCATCTCCGAGACGTGCAGCAGGCCCTGCACGCCGGAGCCGAGTTCAACGAAGGCGCCGAAGTCGCGGACCGACGCCACGCGTCCGGTCATCACCGCGCCGGGGACGATCGAGCGGCGGAGCTCCACGGCATGCACCTTCTGCTCTTCTTCGAGCAACGCCCGCCTCGACACCACGAGGTTCTTGCCGCCGTCCTGGTACTCGATGATCCGAAAGCTGTAGACGCGGCCGATGTGCTGCGCGGCGTCCGTGGCGCGTACCGTATCGATCTGTGAGAACGGGCAGAAGCCGCGCTGGCCGGCGACGCGCACTTCGTAGCCGCCCTTCACCTCGCTTTCGACCTTGCCTTCCACCGCCAGGCCGGCGCGGTATGCATCTTCGAGCTGCCGGCTGGTGGCGGCGCCGCGCGCCAGCTTCCGCGAAAGTGTGAGGCCGCCCTCGGTGGAAACCACCGTCGCCTGGATGCGATCGCCGACGGCGACCTCGAGCGCGCCATCGTGGTCTTTCAGCTCGCTGACTTCGATCTGGGCCTCGCCCTTGCCGCCGACGTTGACCAACGCGACTTCGGGACCAATTGCAACGATGGTGCCCTCGATGGTCTGGCCGCGTTTGAAACGCTTCGCCTTGACCGAAGCCTCGAACATCGTGGCGAAATCTTCCTCACCCTCTCCGTCGGTCACGACGCGGTCTCCTGGGCGGCCTGATCCGGCCGCGGACGCCAGAGCACCAGCACCTTGCCGACGCGCTGGACCTCGGCGGCGCCGGCGCGGGCGCAGATCGCATCGCACAGCTCTTCGCGCGCGTGACGATCGGCGCCGCCGATCCTGACTTTGATCAACTCGTGCGCGGCGAGGGCGCGCTCGACTTCGGCCGCCACCTTATCGGTGAGGCCGGCATTGCCCACCAGGACGACCGGCTCGAGCGCATGCGCGCGCGCCTTGAGGTGGGCGCGTTCGCGCGGGGTCAGCGTCACAACCATTTGGCAATTGTAGCCTGCGCTAAGTTGGGGGTCCTTAGCGCCGCGGCTCCGCGAGTTTATGCATCTCTCCGATTTCGGGCTCAGATCCGGTGACCCAGCCCTTGACCAGTTCGTACAGAACCACCGGACGCGGCTTGTTGACTTCGAGAAACTCCGCCGCGTGCACCGTGACGCCGATCAGGACCATCCGGGGGTCGTCCGGCGTGCCGTGACGCGGGTCGCCTTCGTCGCCAAACCACATCCTCCAATCGGGCGCGTGCAACTGGTGGATGGTGGCGCGGTCCTTCGACAGCGCCGCGGTGCCGGACACCGAAATCCACTCCATGGTCTTCTCCCGGAAGTACGACAGGTTGAGATGCGGATCGTGCGCGAGCTCCGCCAGCACGGCGTTGCCGTCGCGGGTGACAAACCAGAGATCGGCGCCGGGCGCCCGCTTCTGATTGGCCATCGCG
>JANOZI010000808.1:0-2485 GCA_031429375.1 Acidobacteriota bacterium
CGATGATCATCATGATGATGAGCAGCACGAGCATGACGTCGACCAGCGGCGTCACGTTGATGTCCGACTTGACGCCGCCTTTGGCGCCGCCGACATCCATTGACATAGTTCACTCTCCTAGCGACAGGGCCGCTGAACGAAGTCTCAGTGAGCCGTCTTGCGGATGAAGTAGTCGAGCAGTTCCGACGACGAGTTGTCCATCTCGACGTTGAAGTACTCGAGGCGGCCGGTCAGGTAGTTGTAGAACCACACCGCCGGGATGGCCACGAAGAGGCCGAGCGCCGTTTCCACGAGGGCTTCGGCAATACCGGCCGAGACGGCGCCGATGCCGCCCGAGCCCGACGATGCGATACCCACGAAGGCGTTGATGACGCCGACGACCGTGCCGAGCAGACCCACAAACGGTGCCGTGGCGCCGATGGTCGCCAGGCTCGAGATGCCCTTCTTCAGGTCGTTCGCCGTCAGCGCCGATGCGCGCTGAATCGAGCGGCGGACCGTGTCCAGAAGGTCGTCGCGGTTCAGCGTGGCGCCGCCCGCGGTGTCCTGCTGGAACTGGTATTCCTGGAGGCCGGCCAGCACGACCTTCGCGAGGTGGCTGTAGCGGTAGTCCTTCGAGGACGACAGCTGGATGGCTTCCTTCAGACGGCCGTCCTTGAGGTGCTTCGCCACGAGCGGCGCATACATCTTGGACTGCTTCTGAGCCTGGCTGAACGTGTAGATGCGCTCGATTGCGACACCCACCGACCAGAAGGACATGATGAAGAGCACGATGGCGATGGCCAGAGCCACCGTGCCCATCTGCTCGAACATCTCAATGAAGTCGATGCCGCCACCACCGCCGCTCGCTCCCTGCGCGAATACCGGCGAGCTAACGAGCAGGGCGCCGAGGGCAACCGCCGCAATCTGACCAATCTTCCGAACGTCCATCGTATTCCTCCGGAAAAGACCCTGAATCGGGTTCATCACAAATCGCTTCGACCTATTGCAGCGTGAACTGCACCGTCACCGTCATGATGACCGGCACTGGCACGCCGTTCAGCAAGGTCGGCGTAAACTGCCACTGGCGCACCGCATCCAAGGCGGCCTGATCCAACAGCGGAATCGACCGAAGTACCTTGGCATCCTGCACCGCGCCACCGGGCCCGATCGTGGCTTCGATGATGACGATGCCCTGCACGCGCGCCGACTGCGCGATCGGCGGATAGACCGGGCGCACGTCGCGGGTCTTCTGGGGCGGCTTGATGTTGCCACCGACGCGAACCGGCGCGGCCGGCGGCGGGGGCGGCGGGGGCGGCTCGGGAATGCCGCCGGTAATACCGCCGGCAACACCGCCGATGATGCCGCCTTCGACACCTGAGGCGCGTTCGAAGCCGGCTTCGAGACCGGTTTCTGCCTTGATTTCCTTGGGGGCTTCCAGAGGAGCCGCGTCGGGGCTCACATCCATCGGCGGCGGCGGCGCCTTCGCTTCGGGCGGCGGCGGCGGCGGGGGCGGCGGCGGCGGCGGCGGCGGGGCCGCCACAAACGCCATCATCGACGGCGGCGTCGGCATCATGCCGGTCGCCATCAACGGGACGATCACCATCGCCGCAACGATCGCCGCCTGGATCAACATGGTCAGTGGCACCGTGTACCACATCTTGTTGCCCATCTTGATCGACGGATCGACGACATCACCAAACATGTCGCGTGGCACTGTTCCTCCTGCTTCCCGGTGCAAGGACGCACCTTACGGTGGCGTCACCTAGTTCAGCGTCGCCATTTCCAGCGTCCAGCGTCCCTTTTTCCAGCGTCCCTATTACCCGGCGGTTCCCCCGGCGGCTACCGGCGGCGGCGAAGACCGCCGATTATATCCCCAGCGTTTCCCGGCGTCGACACCAACAATCGACGCCTGGTAGCGGCCGATTTGCGCGCCGCTGTCTCCAATTAGACACCGGTTTCCCGCGAACGGCTCCGTGAAAAAACGAAGGGGTCCGTGAGTTCTGACCCCTTTCACCAAGGCCCGGCGATTCTAGTCGTCCTCGGATCGCGCCGTCAACGGTTGGTTGAGCTGGTAACCATGTTTATTCGGCATCGTTACCAACTATTACAACTCAGCAGAAAGGCAGAAGGCTCAAGGCATAAGGCAACCGTTCTGGTTTCTGCCTTTTGCCTTTTGCCTTGTCTAGCTCTCGATCCGCATGCCGTAGAACGAGCGGTGCACGAAATACATGCTGGCGACGAAGAACACCGCCGACAGCCCGAGCGTAAGCGCCGCGCCGGTGCCGAGATAGACGCCGAGCTCGACGGCGAGCAGCCCGAACAGCGTCGTGAACTTGATCACCGGGTTCATCGCGACCGACGAGGTGTCCTTGAACGGATCGCCAACCGTGTCGCCGACAATCGAGGCGTCGTGCAGCGGCGTGCCCTTCATCTTCAGCTCGGTCTCGACAATTTTCTTCGCGTTGTCCCACGCGCCGCCCGCGTTGGCCATGAAGATCGCCTGGTA
>JANOZI010000809.1:0-3641 GCA_031429375.1 Acidobacteriota bacterium
GGATCGAGGGGCGAGTCGGTGTTGAACTTGTCGATGATGGTCTGCAGGCGGTTGCGGTTGAAGAACTCCACTTGCAGGGTCGCGACGCCGCCCGCCAGCGAGACGAAGACGCGCTTGATGGCGTTGGCCAGCTTCCGGCACTCGAGGATGCGGTACTTCTCGGTCACCGTCAGCGCGGCCACCGGCTTCACCAGCGCGCGCTTGCCGGCGACGATCGGATAGAGCGGTCCGAGATCGGTCTGGCAGGCCGCACCGAGCGCGGCGAACTCAGCGGCCGTGAGCTCGGTTGGGACGGTGAACAGCTTCCGCGCACGTTCGTCGCGCGCCTCGAGGTTCGTGGCCCGGCTCCGGAGCGTGCGGTGTTCGGTGATCGCCATCGCCTTAGCCCCCGTGCCGCTCGAACTTGAGCAAGCGCACGTCCTCGGTGCCCGCGATCCGGTACCTCAGGTCGACCGCGATCGTGGAGTTCTCGGTGACGACCGTGAGGTCCTCGAGCGTGACGCGATTGCCGAGCCACCGCGAGATCGCGTGCGTCAACACCGCCTTCACCATCGCGCCGGTGGTTTCGTCGATGTTTTCGAACACCAGCCGGCGTACGCCGCCACCGAACTCGGGTAGGAACAACCGCTCCGACGGGTTGGTCAGGATCAGCTGCACCAGCTCGTCGCGGACGTGCTCCTCGAGCGTCGTGACCTGCGCCGCTCGGCCGTCGGGGGCGATGCGGAAGGGAAACGCAAGGTGCCGTCCGTTGTTCGGCTTCATTGCGCGCTCACCTTCATCTGCGCGTTGCTGATGGTGGCCACGCCCTGCACCGCGCCTTCGGCGCTGTAGCACTGTCCGACGCTGGACTGCGTGAGCACGCCGACCCCGTTCACCTGCATCTGCACGGCGCCGCCGGACCACTGGATGCGGATGCACGGCGACGGCTTGGTGCCGGGGCCCACCGGAATCTGGAATGGGCAGCCGGCAACCGAGTGGACGTCCGACTCGAGCAGGGCCGGCGACCCGTCCACCATCACCTTCGCATTCGCGGTGGTCAGCGCGGCGCTGGCGCCGTGCGTGCACATCACCGTGCTGCTCGTCGTGAGCACATTGCCAGCCATCGCGTCACATCGCCTTCATCGCGCCGTTGTTGATGTCGGTGCCCGACGCCGACAGCTTGATCTGGGCGGTCGAGCCGCCCTTGAGCGTCAGCTCGCTGCTCGTGAGCGTGATTTCGGTCGAGCCGATTTTCAGGCTGATGTCCGAGTCGGTCATCTTCAGCTCGGCGTTGCCGATCGTCAGCGTGACGTCGTTGTCGGTCATCGCCAGTTCGGCGCCGCCCGAGTGCACCAGGTGGATTTCTTTCTTATCGTCGTCCAGCACCACCTGATGGCCCGCGCTGGTGACGAGCGCGCGGACCTGCGTGTCGGCGGGTGAGGGCAACTCGTCCTTCGCCCACCAGCCGCCACTCCAGATCGGCCGCGACGGATCGCCGGCTTCGAACTCGATCCAGACGCCGTCGCCCTTTTCCGGAATCAGCACGAGGCCGTGCGACGGGCCCGCAAACGGCGCCGCCGGCAGCGCCCAAGGCGACGTCTCCTCGTAGAGCACTTCGGGGACCTGCGCCGTGATGCGTCCCAGCTTGTCGGGGTCGCTCACGTCGACGACGATGCCGCGGTACTTCCCGTAGAAACGGGAGCGCATCGTCTCGGCGATTTCGACCAGCATTTCCTCGTGGTGTTGGATCATCAAAATATGCTCGCCTGGATGTTGAAGCTGACGCTGAGGCCGGCGGCAAGCTGCGGCAGCCCGCCGCTTGCCGAGGCGCCGGCGCTGATGCTGTTGCCCTTCATCGAGAACGCCTGCGTGTAGAGCGATCGCGTCAGCGTGTGGGTGACTTTGACGATCACGTACTTCCCGCTGTACTGGCTGTCCGACATCTTCACCAGCACGCAGCGGTACGGCGACAGCACGCCGCCGTAGCAGTTGAGTACCGTTCGTCCCGTGGCCTCGAGCGAGTAGCCCGACTCCGCGGCGGCGCCCTTCGTGGCGTGATCGAGATCGACGCGGTCGGTCTGGCCGGGCGGCAGCAGGCTGGTGGCCGGGCTCGCGTCTCCGGCGTCGGGCGGCTCGTCGCCCATCAGCGTCGCGTCGCGATACGAGCTGCTGCTGGTCTGGACCTTGTCGTGCGCGATGCTGAGCGTCGCGGCCTGGACGGTGCTCGGGTTGTGCGCGTGGTTGGTGACGTTGAACGCCTCGATGTTGCGCTCGCCGCCGAGCAGCACCATGTCGGGCAGGCCGTCGGTCTCCGACGGGAACGTCTTGAAGCAGCCGATGCTCTTCGACGGCTGTTTTCCCGGCAGCACGTAGGCGTGGTAGTTGCGGTTGCGGCGCACGAGGTCCCGCAAGTACTGCATCGGCGTTCCGCGCCTCACCGACGCGGCCGTCGTCTGGTCGGGTTGCTCCGGCGTGTCGTCCACGTCGGGCGTCAGCTGGGCGTCGCTGAAGACCTGCTGCGCGAGGGCGCTGTCGGTCTGGCCGGTGAGCACCTCGACTTTGGCCTCGCGGTTCAGCAGCGCGCTGTCGTCGTGAACGACGACGGTGACGACGCTCTTGCCCGCGTACGGACTGCGCGCGGCATCGAATCCGACAATCGGGCCGTCGATGAGCGGCACGAACGTCCCGTTGCCGGGATTGACTTCGACGCGGACCCGCGTGAACGCCTTCATCCACGCCTCGTCCTCACCGTCCCACTTGCCGTCGTCATTCACGCAGACGGGGATCTTCAGGCGCGCCTCCCACGCCTTGTCCACCGCCTGGTCGACGACGATCTCGTCAATCGCGCCGAGCTGCTCGCTGGTCGCGCTCGCGGCATCGAAGAACATCTTGAACTCGACGGCGCCCATCACGAGGTCTCCGGCACATTGATCACGCGCGCTTCCTTGTCGTAGGTGCGCGGCTGCACCAGTTCGTTCGCTTCGAGCGCCGTGTTGGCGTCGGCGATGTGCCAGAACTTCGTGCCGTCGCCGTACTTCCGCTGCGCGATGATGTCGAGGCGATCGGCGCCGGTCGGCGTCGTCGGCGTGCCGGCGACGTAGGGCAGGCGCCGCAGCGCCACTGCCGTCACGGCGCGGCCGTCGTCCGTCGTCATCTCGACGGTCTTCACGTTCGCGTAGCGCGAGTTGTCCAGGAACATTCGGGCCTCCGTCAGAACGGAATCAGCTCGGCGATTTGCCCGGCCGTGTTGGCCAGGTTGAGCATTGCCTGCGCGTCCTTCGCGATGTTCGAGTACTCGAGCGCGCCCTTGCCGACGGTGTCGTCCGAGCAGTTATCGATCGCGTTCACCGCGAGGCCGATCGCGACGTCGGCCTGGATCGGATTGAGCAGGAAGTCGTACTGCAGCTCTGTGATCACCATCGACTCGATCACGACGGGCAGCACGCGGAACGGCCCCCAGATGAACAGGATCCGCGGGTATTTCTCACGGGGGATCGCCTGCCGCGGGTCGTCGCCACCGCCGCCGCCGAGGCCGAGCGCGCCGCCAATCGCGTCGATCGCGGCGCCATGGAGGCCGCACAACTTGGTGGGGGGGTTGACCATCTTCTCCAGCGCCGCTAGGCGCGGGCCGACGCCCATCGTGCGAGCGAGCAGGTTGCCCG
>JANOZI010000810.1:0-1938 GCA_031429375.1 Acidobacteriota bacterium
GCGGGTTTGGCCGTGGCCGCGACCTCACCGAGATGGCGCCCACCATCGATTACGATGGCCGCTTCGTGTTCACGCGCTTGCGCTACGGCCGCCCTTCGGGCGGCTTTTCGATCCGCGAGCCGTGGGCCCACGACTATCCGCGCGCCGATTTTCATTTCCTGAAGATCCTGAGCGAGCTGACGTTCGTGCGCTCGTTCGTGGACCAGGGCAACATCCGCACGCTCGCCGATCCCGATCTGGCGATGTTTCCGATCGCCTACATGTCGGAGCCGGGCTTCTGGACGATGGGCGAGGACGAGATGACGGGGTTGCGGGGCTACCTGCAGAAGGGCGGCTTCATCATCTTCGACGACTTTCGCGACAACCACCGCGACAACCTGATCGCGCAGATGCATCGCGTGCTGCCCGGGGCGACGTGGCGCCCGCTCGACGCGACCCATCCCATCTTCCACTCCTTCTTCGAGATCAACTCGCTCGACATCGAGGGCTACTACGGCCATGCGGAGTGGAGCGGAATTTTCGAAGACAACGACCCGGCGAAGCGGTTGATGGCCGTGGCCAACTACAACCACGATCTCGGCGAGCTGTGGGAGTTCTCCGACACCGGCATGGTGCCGATCGACATTTCCAACGAGGCGTACAAGTTCGGCGTGAACTACGTCGTCTACGCGATGACGCATTAGGGAGTTCAGAGTTAAGAGTTACCGTAGCGCGGAACTTTAGTTCCGCGAAGGCAGAGAGAAGCGATGAGCACAGAGACGACAGCGAGAGGAGCCGCCGTGGACGTTGACATGAGTTCGCCGGATGATCTGGCGCTTGCCGATCGGATGAAGGACGGGCGCGACAAGATCATCAGCGAGTTGAAGAAGCTGATTGTCGGTCAGGACGACATCATCAACCAGGTGCTGTTGACGCTGTTTGTCGGCGGCAACAGCCTGATCGTCGGCGTGCCCGGCCTGGCCAAGACGCTTCTGATCCACACCATGGCGCGCGTGCTCGAGCTCAAGTTCTCGCGCATCCAGTTCACGCCCGACCTGATGCCGTCCGACATCACCGGCACCGACATCATCCAGGAAGACGCCGCCACCGGCCGCCGCCAGATGGTGTTTTCGCCCGGGCCGATCTTCGCCAACATCGTGCTGGCCGACGAAATCAACCGCACCCCGCCCAAGACGCAGTCCGCATTGCTGGAAGCCATGCAGGAACACAGGGTCACTATCCAGGGCCGAACCTACAAGCTCGAAGAGCCGTTCTATGTTTTTGCCACGCAGAACCCGATCGAGCTCGAGGGCACGTATCCGCTGCCCGAGGCGCAGCTCGACCGCTTCATGTTCCACATCGTGATCGAGCATCCGCCCGAAGAAGAGGAGTTCCAGGTCGTGAAGACGACCACGGCGATCCAGGAGCCGGTGTTCGAGCGGCCGGTGACCGGGCCCGACCTGGTCGCGTTCCAGCGGCTGGTGCGGCGCGTGCCGGTGGCCGATCCGGTGATGCGGTATGCGCTGTCGATCGTCCGCGCCAGCCGGCCGAAGTCGCCCAACTGTCCGGAGTCGGTCAAGAAGTGGGTGGCGTTCGGTGCCAGCGTCCGAGCCGCGCAGTACCTGGTGCTCGGCGGCAAGGCGCGCGCGCTCACCAGCGGCCGCTATCACGTCAGCTTCGAAGACATCCGCGCCATCGCCCATTCGGTGCTGCGGCACCGCGTGCTGACCAACTTCCACGCGCAGTCGGAAGGGGTGACGAGCGACGTGCTGATCGATCGCCTGCTCGAGGCCGTTCCGGCCCCGCGATCCGGTATGTAGCGCGGAACTTTAGTTCCGCGATGTAGCGAAATAACTAATTGCAAATAACGAATAACCAAAGCAATGGCTAGTCCAATTCCGGGTGCCCGGTTCGTTGATCCCGCCGTACTCGCGCGCGTCGGCAACCTCGAGCTGGTTG
>JANOZI010000811.1:0-5526 GCA_031429375.1 Acidobacteriota bacterium
GGCCGCCGTTGACGTAGCGGACCCATTCGACCTCCTTGCCGAGCCGGCGCAGCGCGTAATACAACTCGCGCGACTGGTTGGCCGGGACGTTCGGATCCTGATCGCCGCTAATCGTCAGGAGCGGCGTCTTCACGCGATCGAGCCGGAAGATCGCGGAATGCTCGATGTAACGCTCGGGGAATTCCCAAAGCGTGCCGCCGATGCGGTCCTGGCTCTTCTCCGGCGCATGGGTGTTGCGCACGCCGAGCCGCTCGCTGTCGGTGTAGAAGCTCACCATGTTGACCTTGCCCGAGACGTTGACGGCCGCCTTGAAGCGGTCGGTCTCGGTCAACAGCAACACCGTGGCGTAGCCGCCGTAGCTGGTGCCATGCACGCCGAGCCGGTCGGGGTCGGCGATGCCCATGTCGATCAGCTTGTTGGCCGCGGCGGTCACGCCCTTCGCCCACGATTCACCCGGCCGGCCGACGACGAGATTCACCGATGGATGAAACACCGCGTAGCCTTGCCCGGCCATGAACGCGGCGCGGCCGTTGAAGCCGTTGTCGAAGAAGGTCTCATACAGCTCGAACACGGTCGGGTACTTCTTGCCCTTCTCGTAGCCGATCGGATAGCGGAGCACGCCGTACAACACCTTGCCGTCCGCATCGCGATACGAGACGAGCTCGGAGGCCGGCAGCGCCTTCTTCGCGATCCACGGGTTGAGGTCCGTGAGCTTACGGACATTCGCGAGCGATGCATCAGCCGCGTACAGCTCCGCCGGACGGGTTCCGTCCGATTTCTGGAAAATGACGGTGCTGCCATCGCGTGACGTCCGGAAACCCTGATACACGCCGCTGTCGCGAACCAACGACGTCAACGCTTTCGTTTTCAGATCCAGCCGCGACAGCCCGCGATCCCAACGATCCGGCTCGCCGTACTGCACCAGCAGGGCATCACCCGCCGGCGTCCAGTCGACGACGGTGAGCTTGGGGTTGCGGTCCTCGTTCTTGTCGTCGAGCGTGAGCACGCACTCGCGCGCGCCGTCGGCGACGGTCGCCACATACCAACCCTTCTTGCTGGTCAGCAACACCTTGGAGCCGTCGCGCGAGAACGACGTCACGGAGAACGACTCGGCGTCCTCGTCTCCAGCGGCGGGCTTGGCCGCGGGATCCGCCTTCGGCTTCGGCGTGATCGAGCGCGGCTTGGCCTCGTCGATCGTCTGCACAAAGACTTCGCCCTTCTCCGCGTACGCGAATGTCCGCCCATCGTCCGACCAGCGCGGCGTCGTAGTCTTGAGCGTCTTGGCGTCGAGTACCGTGCGCGGCTGGCCGTTGCGGGTCATCGTCCGGATGGCATTGTCGGTGCCGAAGATCACGTCGTAGCTGGTCTTCTCGGTCGAGTCTTCGAGCCAGGTCACAAACGAGCCGTCGCGCGACAGTTGATAGTTCGTGATCGCCGCCGTTGGCACCAATGCCGTTGCCGCGCCGGTTGCAGGATCGATCTCCGCCAGCGAACGGCGGCGATTGGATCGATTCATCGCATCCCAATCCAGGAAGGGCTTCGATGACTGCACCACGACAGGGCCGGTGAGGATCGCCTTGAACGCCGCCTGCGCGGCGGCATCGTCGGCCGGGCTGCGAAGCGCGACGAACAACTTCGAGCCATCCGGGGTCCATGCCAGCTCCGAATTCGCGGCCACGTCAGCGCCTCGCTGGCGCGGCACTTCGGCGAGCGACTTTCGATCGACGTGATAGATCCACAGCCTGGTTTCGGGCAGGCCCGCCGCCGACTCGGCCGCAGTCAGCAGCGCGAGCCGGCTGCCGTCGCGCGTCCACGCCGCCTGGCGGATGTTCATCAGGCCCGTGCCGACCTTCTCGGTTGCGCCGGTGCGGGTATCGATCACTTTCAATTCGACCATCGACGGCGCGAAGTAGGTCGGGTCGCCGTAGCGCCGGTGGTTGGTTTCGGCGTTGTCGTACAGGCGGCGCGCGCCCACCGCCACGCGGCGCCCGTCTTCGCTGAAATCCAACACGTTGACCGTCGTCACCTTGAGCGTGTCTTCGGCCGTGATCGGATCGAGCGCCTGCGTCGAAGGCGAGGCGATGGCAACGACAGCAAGACCGAAGGCCGCTAACAGTTTCTTCATGATCACTCCCTGATACGGCGTGCGCGGATCAGAACCTGGATGTCATCGTTGCGGCCGTTCTCGAAGGCGAGGCGCTGGCGGCCGTCAGCATCAGTTGAAATCGCGGACGGGATCGAACTGGCGACCACCGTCCACCCCGCGGGCAGCACCACGGTGTTGCGCGGCCGGCCGAAGGCGCGATCCCACACGAGCTCGTCGCCATCGAGCCCGTAGCGGTTCGGATCGGTGTAGGTTTCGGTGATCCGAAGCCGCGCCGATTGTCCCTGCGTCACCACCGGAAACGAGATGACGACGATCTGCGTGGTATCGGTGACCGGCTCACCGGCATCGAGGCCGCGCTTCTTGAGCTCGGCGCCGGACAGCGTTTCGACCTTCAGCTTCTCGCCGGTGTCGAGGAGCACCGCTGACGGATTCGACACCGTGCTGCCTGCCCGCACCACGTTGAAGTAGTGGCCGGCGCCGGCGCGAGACTCGGTGTAGTCGTGATACAGGCTGAACGAGTGCGTGGCCGGGTCGTTCGGAAAGTAGACGATCTCGCGATCCTGGTGGGCCCGTTCCGATAATCGCGCCACTTGCGATGCCATCGTGACCATCGGCGGGGCCGAACCTTGAGGTGCGGCCGTTCCGGCCGGACCTGAAGTTCCGACCGCACGCACCGCAAGACCCGGCTTGGCTCGGATAACGAGCGGCGCCGCCGCGGGGCCAGCGTTCATGAACGCGATCATGACGCGGCCGTCTGGCGTCGACATCACCTGCGAGGGCACGTTGCAGCTGATCAACCGATAGCCTGCCGGCAGCACGACCGTGTTGCGGCGGATGCCGAGTGAACGATCGAAGACAATCGCGTCGCCGTCGCGGAAATAGCTCTTGGCGTCCTTGTAGGTCTTGTCGATCAAGACGCGCCCTTCGCCGCCGGCCGGCACGGGCCGCGCCAAGTGCACCTTCAACCACTCGGTATCGAGATCCGCGGTGGGATGGCCCTCGGCCCGCGCCTGCGCGCCGCTCACGACCTCCCACTTGAGCGGCTGCCCCGTCATCATGTCGCTGACGCGCTCATCGCTGGCGACGCTGCCTTTGCGGATGGCGTTGAAGAAGAACTTCGCACCCGGCGTGGTCGCCGTGACTTCGTAGAAGATGCGGAATTGCGCCGTGTCGGGCGCGAGCAGCTCGTAGCGGGTGTAGTCGTCTTCCTGCGTCTGGCGTGGCGCTGTCTGAGCTGCGGCCTCGTCCACCGGATTGTCCGCCGACCTGTCCGCCGTAGCGCTTAGCGCGAAAGAAGCGCGAAGCGCGAGGGTGGGTGCGGCAGAAAAAGCCAAAATCACAACCGCCAGTCTCAGCACCATGCGGCGCATCTTACTCTTAACTCTTAACTCCGTCGTCGATCCGGTGTCAGAACCGTGTCGTCAAGGCGACGCGCAGGGATCGCGGCGAGCCGGGCGTGATGTTGAAGTTGTTGTGGGCGAACACGTAGTAGCGTCGATTGGATACGTTCTCGACGTTCAGCTGGGCCCGCAATTTGCCGGAGAGGTTGACGAACACGCCCGCGTCGACGCGCGTGTAACCGGGCAGGCGAACCAGATTGTCTGTCGACGTGAACACCTCACCCCGGTAAATGACGCCAAGCCCGGCGCCGATTCGCGTCGTCACATCGTACTTATTCCAGAGCGACAACGAGTTCCTGGGCAGTTGCGCCAGCCTTGAGCCGGCTCGAGCCGTGGCGGAAATCGATTGCGTAATCTCGCCGTCCTGGTAGGCGTAGCCGCCGGCCATGCTCCAGGATCGAGTGACGTTGCCGTTGAACCCGACTTCGAGTCCCTGCGTCTGTTGCGCATCGACGAGGATCGAGCGGGTGGCGTCGGCCGGGTCGGGCACCGCCACGTTTTCCCGAGCGAGCCGATAGACCGCCGACGTCAACGCCAGTGCCGGAGTGACGTCCCATTTGGCACCGACCTCGTAATTTCGAAACCGCTCCGGATCGAGCGCCTGGTTGGTGACGCTCAGCGAACCCAGCTGTTCGCCCGCACGCGGCAGGTACGACAGGCTGTAGCTGCCATACAGCGAAAGCGCTTCGATTGGCTTGAGGATCAGGCCTGCCCTGGGCGAGATCAAGTCGTCGTGGCTCGACAAGTCGGCGCCGTTGCGATTATTGCGGAGGCGCACGTCAAAGCGATCCACGCGCACACCTAGCACTGCCCGCACGTGCCGCGACAGCGTCACCTGATCCTGCGCATAGAAGGCGGCGACGGTGGCCACGCTGCGGTGATCGGCATCGGTCGCACTCTGGCGGAACTCGACGCGAGCCGATACCGTGGGCGAAGTCAACGGCACCAGCAGCGTCGTCACATTGGGTTGCGCCGCAGCGAAATAGCCGGTCTGCCGGAAGTTCTCGCTGGCCTGGCGGCCGACCTCGGCGCCGGCCAGAATCGTGTGGCCGAAGCGTCCGGTCCGGCGCGTCACGACCAGATCGGTTTGGCTGAAAACGTTCCGTCGTGGCGTGGTGTTGTTATACGCCGACAGCGACACACGGCCGGCGGCATCGACCGCGCCGGGAAATACGTTTTGATAAGACTTGTCGTAGTTGCCATAGCCCACGCGGCTGCGCAGCGTCATGCCGTTGCCAAAGGTGTGCTCGACAACCGACGACAGCAGGTTGACCGTGACCCGCGCCGGGCTCAGGGCCGGGTCGCCGAAGAACATGCCTGGGTCGGTGGCGACCGGCCGGCCATTGAGTGATGTGACGCCCCGATCGGCGGTGCGCCCGTCGTGGAAGTATTCGTAGCCAGCGCGCAGGATGGTGCGAGGGCCCACGCGAAACACCACGGTCGGATTGATTCCATATCGTTCGACGCCGACGCCGGCGCGGTACGAATTTGAATCCTCGAACACGCCGGTCACGCGAACCGCCGCCGTGTCGGTGACGCCGTGTCCGAAGTCGGCCGTGAGCCGACGGTTCTGCCAGGACCCGAATTGAACGGCCATCTCGCGCGCCGGCACCCACTCGGCCTGGCGCGTGACGCGATTGATCACGCCGCCGACGCCGCCGCGGCCGAACACCATCGCATTGGGTCCCTTGAGCGCTTCGACGCGCTCGAGGTTATACACGTCGCGGAAATACTGGGCGTCGTCGCGGACGCCGTCGACGAAGAAATCCGACGTGGAGCCATTGCCGCGAAGAATCGGCGTATCGCGGTTACCTTCGCCCTGGGCCATGCCCACGCCCGGCAGGTAGCGGACGACGTCCGACATGCTGGCCATGCGCTGGTCGGCGATGAGCTCGCGCGAGACGATGCTGACCGATTGCGGCACGTCGCGCAGCGGCGTGGACGTCCTGGTCGCGCTCGACACAACCGGAACGTTATACCGCGCCGGCGCGGCGACTCTGACGGTTTCGGTCACGCTGG
>JANOZI010000812.1:0-3123 GCA_031429375.1 Acidobacteriota bacterium
GAATCGATCTGTGGATTTCGGTAGAGGCGCAGGCGGTCTTGCTTCACGCTCCGGGGGCGCGCGATACCCGAACGCTGCACGCGACGTTTGCGCTGCGAAACACTATCTCGAGAAACATTGTCTCAAGGAACCTGCCATGACGGTCAAGACCGACCCCGGCGTCGCGCTCATCCTCGTGTTGCTGCTCACCAGTTTCCTGTCGGCGGTGGGCCTCGGCCTTGCCCTCGCCGTGTTCATGGACCAACTCGCCAGCGGCAATCACCGCGGCTCGGTTGCGATGTTGCATGCGGCCGACGCCGGCATCGAGCTCGCCGCTCGCGACCTGTCGCTGTCGGCCGATTGGAACGGCGTGCTCGCCGGCACGACCCGTGGCAGCTTCACGGACGGCGCACCGGCAGGCGTGCGCGCCATCGCCGGCGGCGGGGCGGTCAACCTGACAGCTGAAACCAACCTTCTGAATTGCGGGAAACCCACCGCTTGCACATCTGCCCAAATGGACGCCAACTCTCGCGAGCGGCCCTGGGCCGCCAATAATCCGCGATGGCGGCTGTACGCCTACGGGCCGTTCCAGGACCTCCTCGAAGTGGTGCGCCCGGCCGCGTGCTACCTCGCGGTGTGGGTGGCCGACGACGGCCGGGAAGAAGACGACGACCCCGGGGCCGACGCCGAGCCCGGCAAACCGGGACGCGGTATTGTGCGCGTTCGTGCAGAAGTGTTCGGACCAATGGGCGGGCGGCGCGCGATTGAGGCCGAGCTGGCCCGCGTCTGCCGGCGGTACGACGGGGAGGAAGACTGCCTGCCCGGCATTCGTGTGCAGTCGTGGCAGGAACTGCGTCAGTTGATTCCTTGACCTGTAGTCACGTGAGTCGTACGATCCGATATAGGGTACAGCCATGATGCGTTTTATCGCCATCCTTGCCGTGTTTCTCGCTGTTGCTCCGCCGCTTGCGGCGGCCCAGACCCTGGCCGACGTTGCGAAGGCCGAAGAGGTGCGCCGCAAGTCCGTCAAGAAGCCCGCGAAGATCATCGGCAACGACGACCTGAGGCCAGACACGGGGCGGCCCTCGACGGCGGCGCCCGCGCCCGCGGCGCCGACCGGCGCCGCCGCGCCCGCCACGACGCCGACGCCTGGAGCGGCCGCGGTCAACATCCCGCTGTCGCCCGATCCGGGGGCAGTCGCCAAGCCGTCGGCTCAGGACGAGGCGTTCTGGAAAGAACGGATGGTGACGGCGCGTGCGGCTCTCGACCGCACCCGCCTCTTTGCCGACGCGCTGCAGAGCCGCATCAACGCGCTCACGACCGATTTCGTCAACCGCGACGATCCGGCGCAGCGTTCGGTGATCGAGCAGGACCGCCTCAAGGCCATGGCCGAGCTCGAAAGAGTCCGGAAGGAAATGACCGACCAGACCAAGGCGATCGCCGACGTTCAAGAAGAGGCCCGCAAGGCCGGCGTTCCTGCCGCCTGGGTGCGCTGACATTTGAGCTCCCGAGCCGCCCTTTCGGCGGCGCCCATCCTTCTGGTCGAAGACAAGGACTCGCTGCGCGCCATGCTGCGCCTCGCCCTCGAGGGCCAGGGCCACACCGTGGTCGAAGCGCGCGACGAGCCGGAAGCGGTGGCGGCGTTGCGCGACTCGCAACCGTCGATTGTCTTGTCGGACCTGCGGCTGCCCAAGGGTGACGGTTTCGGGGTGTTGCGCGCCGCCAAGGAAGCCGACCCCGACCTGCCGGTCGTGGTGATGACGGCCTACGGCAGCATCCAGGATGCCGTGGCGGCCATGAAGCAGGGCGCGCTCGATTTCCTCGCCAAGCCGGTCGACCCTGATCATCTGCTCTTGATGGTGGAGCGCGCGCTCGCCCAGCGCCGCATGCTCGGCGAGTATCAGCTGCTCAAGGAAGAAGCGGCCGCGCGGCGCGGTGGCGTGATCGGTAATTCGCCGGCCTTGCGGCAGGCGATGGGTGCGGTCGAAAAGGCGGCGGGCACCGATACCACCGTGCTGCTCGAAGGGGAGAGCGGCACCGGCAAGGAATTGTGCGCCCGGGCGTTGCACAGCGGCAGCGCGCGGGCCAATGGGCCGTTTGTGGCGATCAACTGCGCCGCCATTCCCGAGACGCTGCTCGAGGCCGAGCTGTTCGGTTACGAGCGCGGCGCCTTCACCGGCGCCAACACGCGCAAGCTCGGCAAGTTCGAAATGGCGCAGCGCGGCACCATCTTCCTCGATGAAATCGGCGAAATGCCGATGGGCGTGCAGGCCAAGATGTTGCGGGCGATCGAAACCAAGCGGATCGAGCGCCTCGGCGGCGGCGGCTCATTCCAGGTTGACGTCCGCATTGTCGCGGCCACCAATCGCCGCTTGCGCCAGGCGGTGGCGGCGCGGCAGTTTCGCGAGGACCTCTACTTCCGCCTGTCGGTCTTTCCGATCACGGTGCCGCCGTTGCGCGATCGCAAGGAGGACATTCCGCTGCTGGCGATGCACTTCGTGGATCGCGTGTGCCGCGACGTCGGCAAGCGGCTCACCGTTTCGGAGGCGGCGATCGCGGAGCTGGTGGCGTACCCCTGGCCCGGCAACGTCCGCGAGCTGCAGAACGTGATCGAGCGGGCGGTGATCCTCTCGGATGGCGACACGCTGCTGCCGCGCCACCTCAGCCTGGTCTCGACGCTGCAGGACGCGCCCGCGGATCCGTGGGCGCAAGTCGATTTGACCGGCAGCCTCGCGGAGGTCACGGCCCGGACCACTCGAGAGGCGGAGCGCCGGAAGATCATGCAGGCGCTGCGCGATTCCAACAACGATCGCGGCCGCGCCGCGGACCTGCTGCAGATCAACTTCAAGACCCTCGCGGTCAAGCTGCGCGAGTACAGCCTGGACTAGAAATAAAGTGCGTACAGTGCGTACAGTTCCAAGAGTGCGTACGGTTCCAAAAGTGCGTACGGTGCTTTGGTGCATGGGGTGGGCTAGTGTGCACGAGCCACTTGGCACCCTAGGCACCCTAGGCACCCTAGGCACACGAGCACAGTACGCACTCTAGGAACAGTACGCACTGTACGCACCGAATCACATCTTCAGCCCGAGTGTCTTCAGCGCGGTTTTGATCTCTTTTTCGCTGACATCCGACAATGTCGTGGTC
>JANOZI010000813.1:0-8371 GCA_031429375.1 Acidobacteriota bacterium
CCGTGGCCGAGCCGACCGACACGCGCAGCAGCGCCGCGATCACCCACCCCGTCACGAGCGGTGACAACTCGAGGCCGCCCATCGCCTGCGCGATCGCCTTGTCGACCTGCGCAACGACCAGCACGCGGCCGAATCCACCACCCGCGCCGACCACCAGCAGGACGCCGGCGATCGGCGGGAGCGATTCTTCCGCAAACTTCAGGAGCCGCGCGCGATCGAATCCACACACGCGTCCGAATGTGATCAGGGCGAGGATCGTGGCCGCCAGCATCGCGACGAGTGGGCTGCCGACAAACACAATGCCCTGCCGCAGTGGGCCGTCTGGCATCGCGATTTGCGCGGCGGACGCAAGCAGCATCAGCAGCACCGGCATCAGCATCGTCACCAGCGTGACGCCGAGCGTCGGCGTTCGCGGGTGCGCGGCCACATTCGTGAACTGGTCGCCAATCGCTCCCGGCTCGACGTGCACGCGCCGGCAGATATAGCGCGCATAAATCGGGCCCGCGATGATCGAAAGCGGCAGGCCAAGGATCAGCGAATAGAACAGCGTGCCGCCCGGGTCGGCGCCCAACCGCTCGATGGCCGCGAGGGGTCCGGGATGCGGCGGAACGAGGCCGTGCGCGGCCGAGAGTCCGGCCACCAGCGGCAGGCCGAGCCGCAGCAGCGGCATGCCCGTCTGGCGTTGTGCGGCGAACAGGACCGGCGCCAGCAGCACGAGTCCCACCTGGAAAAAGACCGGCAGGCCGATGATGAATCCCGCCAGCATCAGCGCCCAGTCGAGACGCCGCTCGCCGAGAGCACGGGCCAGCGCTTTCGCGACGACCACGGCGCCGCCCGACTCGGCGAGCAGTTTGCCGAGCACCGTGCCGAGGCCGATCACCATCGCAACCGATCCGAGTGTGTCCCCGACCCCGCCCTGGAATGCCCGCGGAATGTCGGCCAGCGGCATGCGGGCCGCCAGCCCGACGAAGACCGCCGACACCGCCAGCGCGAGAAACGCCGGGATGCGCACCCAGGTGATGAGCAGCACGACGAGCGCAACTCCGAGGAACGCGATGACGAGCACAGCCGCAGGGTCGATTGGGGGCACGGGGGGAGGAGGATATCATGCGAGGGTAGAGTGATTAGTGGAGGTCATAGATGCCGACGATGGGCCGTCGGCGGACGACAAAAGTTTCAGTTGACGGGTCGAACTTCGATCGCGGCGACGGCGTGCAGGCGCCGGGTGGGGTCGAGTTGCGCTCCCAACCGGCGGACCATGCTCCGCCAGTCCTGATTCCTGGCGGCCTCACCGGTGACCGGGCGGACGTTAATAGGACGCCGGACGACCGCTTCGGCCCAGTCGGGCCGGGCGTTGCCGGCGACATCGATCGCGACCACTTCGAACGCGCGCCCGTCCTTGTAGATGGCGACGAGTCCCGCGTCGCTCTCATCGCCCAGCTTAATCTCGAACCGCACGGCGCGGCCGAGAGCGCCCTCCTCGTAATGCGCAAAGATGCCTTCGACCAACGGATGCCCGGAGGCGAAGAAGTCGATGAACTCGTTCTCGACGGCTTCCTCACGATCGAAAGTGCCAACATAACCGGACCCGGCGGGAACGCCCGGTAAGCCATCAACCGTTGCCCCGTTGCCCATCTCGATGGAGAACACGCGATGGCCGGGCGGATGCGCAATGGTAAATCCCAGCCCGATCGACGCGGTGATCACCACTTCTTCATTGAGCGCGTCCAGTTCCTTCGGGACCCGCGCCAGAATGCCGGGCGCCAGTTCCGGCCGATACGGATCGCGATGCAGCTCCTGATACGCCGCCTCGCGAATGCGCGTGCGCGCGGCATGGGCGTGCTCGATCAGCGCGGCGAAGCGCGATTCCGACAGAGACGCCTGCGGATCGAGCGCGATTGCTTCGAGCGCGCCTTCCACCGGCGCCAGTTGCGGCTCGAGCCCGGCGAGCGGTTCGCGGAACAGCCCGAGGGCCTCGAACAGCCGCACGACGTCGCGGCCAATGCCGCCGGCGGGCCGAAAGTACACCACCTCCACCGGGATCTTGCGGCCGATGCGATCGAGCCGCCCGATGCGCTGCTCCACCACCGATGGCTTCCACGGCAGGTCGAACAGGATGAGCCGGCGGCAGAACTCGAAGTTGCGGCCCTCGCCACCGCACTCCGTCGAGATCAGCAGGCTCGGACCATCGGACTGGCGAAACAGCGCCACTTCGGTGTCGCGCCGCGCCGGCGTGAGCGCTTCATGAAACACACCCGTGGCCAGTTGCGCTCGTTGACCCAGTTTCTCGCGAAGCATCTCGAGCGTCTCACGATGCGCCACGAACACCAGCGTCTTCTCTTTCGCGTTGCGCCAGCGCGGTGCCTGCGACACCAGCCACTCGATCCGGGGATCGGAGGCGTCGGCGGCCGGCGCCTGCGCCCGCAATGCCGTTTCGGTGGGATCGAGCACGGCGGCGAGCGCGGCGCCAGACGCCAGCGCCCGGCGCACGCGATCCACTTTCTGGCGCTCGGCGACGACATTCGCCGCTGGCGTGCTGCGCACGACTGTTTCGATCGCGATCTGAGACTTTGCCGTCGCGGTCGCGGCGAGCTCGATCGGAATGCCGACCCGAGGCGGCAACCCGCCGATGTCGGCGCGACGCGTCGCGCTCGTGCACGGCGGGAACGGCGTGGCTTGCGCAAGACGCGCCTCGATGCTCATGTCTTCCGGAAAGTCCTGCGGCCGCAGCAACTGGAGCAATCGGAAGAACCCGTGCGCGTCGTCTTCCAGGGGTGTGGCACTGAGCAACAACACGTGCCGGCCGGCTGCCGCGATCGGCGCGACCGCGCGCCAGGCGGGCTCACCGGGGTGACCGGGCGGACGCCGCAGCCGCTGGGCCTCATCCACCACCAGCAGGTCGATGCCGGCCTTCACCGCCTGCCCGGTCAACTCCGGCCGCTCGATCAGCATTTCGATCGAGATCACGCTGCGGCGATGCAGCTCGAACGGGTTGAAGCCGGCGCCAAAGTCTTTCGCGACATCCGCCAGGCGGTCCGCATCGAGCAGCGTGAATACCTGGTGGTACTTCCGCCACAGCTCGCCCAGCCACTGCACGGTCAACGTATCGGGCGCAACCACCAGGCAACGCGTCACCTTCCCGAGGTGGACGAGCCGGTTGAGGATGAGTGAGGCCTCGATGGTTTTTCCGAGTCCCACTTCATCAGCGAGCAGCCAGCGCACCGGATCGGCGACACTCGCGCGCTCTGCGACGTGCAGCTGATGCGGGAAGAGCCGGACGCGGCCGCCGAGAAACGATCCCAGGCCGTCGGCCTCGCGCAGCCCGAGCAAGTGCAGGATGTTCATCCGCGTGACGAAATCCTCCACGTCGTCGAGGTCGCCGACGGCCAGCCGCTCGAGCAACGCGCCTTCGAGCTCCAGCGGCCACAGCGCATCTGCGGAGACGGTGCGGCCGTTGACCAGCTTGAATCGCCCGTCCTGGAGTTGCGACTTGATGGTCGTTTCTTCGCTGGTTGTCGTGATGCGCACCGGGCGTCCGGCGCTCAGGTCAACCCCGACCAGTGCCGGGGCACTCGCGGCAAATCGGAGCGTCGTGTTCGCGCGCGGGAACTCCACGACGAGGACGCGGCCCTCGAGCGCGGTCACCCGTCCGATCCCCAACTCGGGATTGAAGCGATGCGTGAGATAGGACCCGGTGGTCCAACGAGGTGGAGAGCTCTTGATAAATAGACCTAAAGGATTGTCGCCCGGGATGAATCGCGGAACTAAAGTTCCGCGCTACAGGACGCGCTACATGGTGGATAGGGCCTGATCGAGGATCTCGACCGCTGTCGAGGCTTGTGCCTTGGTCAGGACCAACGGCGGCGAAATGCGGATCGCGTTCTTGCCGGCGCCGAGCAGCAACAGGCCGCGCTCGAAACACTCGTTGACGATGTTGTCGCGCTCGGCGGTGGCGCGCTCCTTGGTGACACGGTCGCGCACCAGCTCGATGCCGATCATCAGCCCGCGACCACGCACGTCGCCGATGATCTGATGCTTCTGCTGCAGCTCCTTGAGCCGGTCCATCATGAAGGCGCCGACCTCCGCCGCGTTCTTCATCAGCGAGTCCTTCACCAGCTTGATCGTCGCGAGCGCCGCCGCCGCCGACACCGGGTTGCCGCCGAACGTGCTGGCATGCGAGCCCGGCGGCCACGTCATCACATCCGCCCTCGCCGTCGTCACGCCCAGCGGCAGGCCCGAGGCGACGCCCTTGGCCACCGCAATCATGTCGGGCTCGACGCCGAAGTGCTCGATGCCGAACATCTTGCCGGTGCGGCCCATGCCCGATTGCACTTCGTCGGCGATCAGCAGCATGCCGTGCGCCCTGGTGAGGTCGCGCAGCCGCTGATGAAACTTCGGCTCGGGCACGACGTAGCCGCCTTCGCCCTGGATCGGTTCAACGACCACGCCGGCGACTTCGTCGGGCGAGATCAAATGCACGAGGATCTGATGCTCGAGAAAGTCCAGGCACTCCGCCTGGCACGACTCGGGCTTGAGGCCGACCGGGCAGCGATAGCAGTTGCCGTACGGCGTGTGGAACGTGCCGGCCTGCATCGGACCGAAGCCCTTGCGCTGCAGCGCCTTGCTCGAGGTCAGCGACAGCGCGCCAAGCGTGCGGCCGTGAAAGCTGCCGAGGAAGGCAATCATGCCGTAACGCTTCGTGGAATAGCGCGCGAGCTTAATGGCCGCTTCGATTGCCTCGGTCCCGGAGTTGGAGAAGAACGATCGTGACGGCCCCGCGAACGGCTTGATCGCGTCGAACGCTTCGCCGAGCCCGACCTGCGGCTCGTAATAAAAGTCCGTGCCCGACATGTGGAGAAACTTCTGCGCCTGATCGACGATCGCGGCGACGACGTCAGGGTGCGAATGCCCGGTCGAGTTGACGGCAATGCCGGCCGCGCAATCGAGAAACTGGTTGCCGTCGACGTCTTCGACGATGGCGCCGCTGCCGCGCGCCATGACAAACGGATACCCGCGGGTGTAGGACGGCGACACGACCTTGCCGTCGCGTGCGATGATCGCCTTTGCCTTGGGACCGGGAAGTGCGGTCTTGATGTGGGGTCTGTCCACTCGGATCTAGATTACTTCCTTTTCCAGCGCGTGCCCTGGGCGCTGTCCTCAAGGATGATGCCCTTGTCGAGCAGGTCCTGGCGGAGGCGATCGCCCTCGGCGAAATTGCGGGCGCGGCGCGCGGCGTGGCGGGCTTCGATGGCGGCCAGGATCTCGGCCTCGGGAATCGGCGGCCTGGCGTCTTCCTCGCGCCTCAGCGCCAGCACGCCCAGCACCTGATCGAAATGCGCGAAGGCGGCGCGGATGCGCTCGGCATCGCCCTTCCCCACCTGCTTGGCATCCATCGCGATGTTGAGCGCGCGGATCACATCGAAGATCTCGCCCAGGCCCTGGGCGGTGTTGAGGTCGTCGCTCAGCGACGCATCAAACCCGGTCAGCGCCTTCTGCACGCGCTCGGCAACTTCCGCATGTTCGCCGTCCTTCGTCAGCGCGTCGACGCGGCCGAGGAAATCCGTGATGCGCCGCAGCGATTCTTCCGCCTGCTCGAGCCCGGTCCAGGTGAAATTAAGCTGCTTGCGATAGTAGGCCGAGAGCAAGAAATAGCGCAGGGCCGAGAGACGGAAGCCCTTATCGAGCACGTCCTGCACGGTGTAGAAGTTCCCCAGCGACTTCGACATCTTCTGGTTGTCGACCAGCAGATGCTCCACATGGAACCAGAAGCGCGAGAACTCCTTGCCCGTCGCGCCTTCGCTTTGCGCGATCTCGTTCTCGTGATGCGGGAACACCAGGTCCACGCCGCCGGTATGGATGTCGATCGGCGACTCGCCGAGCAGCCGGAGCGCCATCGCCGAGCATTCGATGTGCCAGCCGGGCCGGCCGGGGCCGCAGCCGCGGTCCCAGGTAGGCTCGCCCGGCTTGGTGGCCTTCCACAGCACAAAGTCGCGGACGTTCTCTTTCTCGTACTCGTCCGAGTCGCCCCGCGCGCCCGACTGCAGCGACTCGTGATCGAGCCGCGCCAGCTTGCCGTAAGCCGGGAGCGTCGCGATCTTGAAATAGATCGAGCCGTCGGTGCGATAAGTGTGGCCGCGCGCTTCGAGCTGGTTGACCATGTCGGCCATCGCCTGGAGGTTCGCCTCGTCGGTGGCCCGCGGCGAGTCTTCAACGGCCTCGATGCCGAGCGCGCGAGCATCCTCGCGAAACGCCGCGATGTAGGTGTCGGTGTATTCGCGCAGCGGCAGGCCGGCTTTCTCGGCGCCGATGATGGTCTTGTCGTCGACGTCGGTGAAGTTCATGACGTGATGCATCCTGTGGCCCGCGACGTATTTCAACGCGCGGCGCAGCACGTCCACCGCCACGAACGTCCGGAAGTTGCCGATGTGACCGCGGGCGTACACCGTCAGCCCGCAGGTATACATGCGCACCGTGCCGTCCCGCACGGGCGCAAACTCCTCCTGCTGCCGGCTGAGGGTGTTGTAGAGACGCATTCCTTAAGCGGAGACCGGCTGCGAAATGGTTTGGTTGCCGATGGTGATGCGCAGCTCGCCGTCGGCGGCGGCGACCACGACCTGGCAACTGGGGCTCGCGCCCGCGGCCAGCTCGGTGGCGGTGGCCGCCCTGGCCTTCGCCGCAATCGCGGCGCCGGCCTCCGGGTTCAGCCCGGCATAGTTGACCGCATGGCTGACGACGTCGGCCACGACGTCGGCCAGGGCCGGGTCGCGCGGCACGGTGAGCTTGAAGGAAAACAAAGCCGGCGTCATTGTCAGACCGATAGTCTATCGAACAACCGTGTCGCACGGCGAACATCCGCCGTAATCTGGTCCTGCAAGCCATCGATATCGGCAAACTTGCGCTCGTCCCGCAGCCGCTGGACGAAGGCCAGCCGCAGCGTCCGGCCATACAGGTCCATCGACCGGCCGATCACGTGGGCTTCTACGGTGGTGGCCAGCCGATCGCCAAATGTCGGCCGCTGCCCGATGTTGGTCACGCTGGGATAGACCGCGCCGTCGAGGCTCAGCGCCGTGGCGTAAACGCCGTGCGGCGGCAGCAGGTCGTTTTCGGTCGCCAGGTTGGCGGTCGGAAACCCGATCTCCCGTCCGCGCTTCGCGCCTTCGACGACGACCCCGTCGATCGCGTAATGATGGCCGAGCAGCGCGCCGGCCTCGTCGACCCGGCCCTCGCCCACCAGCCGGCGGATGCGCGTGCTCGACACCACGAAATCCTTGTAGCGGATCGGATCGATCTTCTCCGCGCGGAATCCGTGCTGGGCGCCCAGCGATTTCAGCAGCGTGAAATTGCCGCTGCGATCGCGGCCGAACAGAAAGTCCGCGCCGACCCAGACCTCGGCGACGCGCAGCCACTCCACCAGCACGGTGCGCACGAACGTCTCGGGCTGCCACTGCGACATCTCGCGCGTGAAGCGGACCACCGCGACGCCCTGGACGCCGGCCCTGGCGAGGGCCTCGATCTTCTGCGCCTTGGTCATCAGCAGCGCGGGCGCCTTGTCGGGACGAAGAATGCGGGGCGGGTGCGGATCGAACGTCAGCACCACGCTCGTGCCGCCGCGTTCGATAGCGCCACGCTGAATGCGCTCGATGATCTTGACGTGACCGCGATGCAGGCCGTCGAAGTTGCCGAGGGCGAGCACCGGCGATCGCCACTGCAAGGGCCGCGGATCGTCCGGGTAGTGGATTACGTCCACGTGTTTCCCTGAGCACTCGCGGTCGCGAATGCTGGCGCGGCCTCGATATCAAAGGCGAGCCCGTCGTAGGCGAGCTCGACGCCGGGCGGCAGCGCCTGGTTGGTCGCGGCGTGCGGCAGGTCGTGGCAGATGTGGGTGAAGTAGGCCAACCGCGGCTTCAGGCGCGACACCACCTCGAGCGCTTCGGCGACCGTGAAATGCGTCGGGTGCGCGCGATGCCGCAAGGCGTTGAGGATCAGGATGTCGACGCCGTCGAGGATCCGCCACGCGTCATCCGCCAGCCGGTTGCAATCGGTCAGATACGCGAACGATCCCAGACGAAACCCGAGAATCGGCCGCGAGCCGTGGAAGATTGGCACCGGCTCGATGCCGATGGACTCGACATTGAATCGCCCCGCGATCGTCGTCAGGTTGACCTGCGGGATGCCGCCGCCTTCTTCGTTGGGCGGATCGAAGACGTACGAGAACGTGCGGCGCAGATCGCCCGCCGTGCGCTCGTCGGCGTAGGCGGGGATCGGGCCGCCCTTGACCGCGTTGAAGCGCCGTACTTCGTCCATGCCCATGATGTGATCGGCGTGGCTGTGCGTGAACAGGATCGCGTCGACGCGCGTGACACCCTGCGCC
>JANOZI010000814.1:0-2561 GCA_031429375.1 Acidobacteriota bacterium
TCGGTAATTTCGGCGATATCAATCGCGTCCCACAGCGGGCGCAGCTTGTAGAGTCGTTCGACGATGACAAACGAAGCGGCAATATCGCCCAGCGATGCGCCTTCTTCCTCTGCCACCAAGAGCACGAACTATCTGCCCAACGTGCTGATGCAGATGGAAGCGAAAGAAGTCGGTCTCGATAACGGCGTCTTCATCGACAAGGACGGCTTCATCGGCGAGAGCTCGAACATGAACGTGGCGTTCGTCACGCAGGACGGCGTGTTCCGCCATCCGAAGTTCGATCAGATCCTGTCGGGATGTACCTCGAAGCGGCTGCTCGAGCTGGCGCCCCGGCTGGTTGAACGCGGGCTGATCAAAGGCGTCGAGGTCTGCGACATCCCGATTGCAGACGCGCGCGCCGCGCGCGAGATGATGCTGTTTGGCAGCTCCATCAAGGTGGCGCCGATCGTCGAGTGGGACAAGAAGCCGATCCACGACGGCAAGCCGGGCCCGGTCGCGAAGGCGTTGCTTGAATTGCTCGAGGAAGACATGCGGACGGCGAGCCAGGGACGGCTCGCCGATCTTCCATAGGGCGAGCGCGGAACTGACCGCCTCCGCGCGAGCCCGACCGTTATTCGCAACCTGAACAGCTATACCGAGCTCTCCTGTCGAGTCGGCCCGACGGTTTTGCACTAAGCCGCGCGCCGTCGATTGAATACCATACCTTGGCGTGTTAGCCTGCGTGGGTTCCACCCCTCGGGCAAGGAGAGCACACGAATGAGAATGATCATAGGAAAGCGACTCTTAGTAATCGTACTTCTCGCAACCGTCGCTGGCGTCTCGACACTCTTCGCGTCGCACTCGTGGGGAACTTATCACTGGGCACGGACGGCCAACCCGTTCAAGCTGAAAACGGGCGACAACGTTGATGCCAAGTGGGACGCCTACCTCGATACGGCGATCGGCGACTGGAACAAATCGACTGTGCTCGACCTCTTAAAGGTCGCCGGAGGCTCCAATCCGAGGAACTGCCGGCCGACCAGTGGCCGTATCGAAGTGTGCAATTCCACCTACGGCAGCAACGGCTGGCTCGGCCTCGCTCAGATCTGGGCGAGCGGCAGCCACATCACGCAGGCCGTCTCCAAGCTGAACGACACCTATTTCAACACCGCCAAGTACGACAAGCCCGAATGGCGCCGCCTTGTGATGTGCCAGGAAATCGCCCACGATTTCGGCCTCGATCACCAGGACGAAGCGTTTGACAACACCAATCTCGGCAGCTGCATGGATTACACGAGCAACCCGCTCGGGCCGCCCAGCAACGAGCATCCCAACGCACACGACTACGAACAGCTCGAGAAGTTCATCTACGGCGGGCATCTCGACAGCACGACGACCATCAGCCAGACCAGCCGCGGAGCGGCCGCAAGTCAGATCGACCATGGTCAATTCGGCCAGTTGATTCGCAGCACCAATGGCGGCCGCACCGAGCTCTACGTCCTCGACTTGGGGAATGACGAAAAGGTCTTCACCCACGTCATCTGGGCGGAGTACTGATACCAGTCCGGTAATCAACGGGAGGGGTTCTTCCCCTCCCGTTTTGTATGACGGCCATGAGCCGGTTTTTTCCTGCCTTCGTCATCGCGGTGCTCGGCCTCGCAGGCCTGGGCGTGACCTGTCCAAGTCCCTCGCGTGAGATTACCCGCGACCGCGCTATCGCCATTGCCCGGACGGATGTTTCCTTCGAAGTCGTTTCGGTCAACGCGGAACGGGTCGTCGACAACGGCCTCCGCGTATGGCGCGTGACCCTCCAGGGCCCGCCCGCGAGCCTGGACCATCCCTTGCTGCGGCCCATCCTGATCGTACTGATCGACGCCAGGACGGGAGAGATCGTCAGCGTCGCGAAGAGCTGAGCGAGCCGTGACCGACGTCGCACGGCGCGGCTACACGAAGCTCGTGAGCCAGCGCGCCACGTCCAGCCACGGGGCGGACATCATGATCGCGAGCCTGACAACGTACGACGCGAGCAGCAAGCCTGTGCCGGCGGCAAACACCCGGTTGACCCGCGCATAGCGCCGGGTGTCGAGCCCGAGGCACAACAAGGCGAGGAACGCGGGAAGTCCGAAGAACCACAACGGCCCGAAGGCCTGCAGCGAGGCTAGCGGAATGCGGGCGATCGCCGGCGGCAGGAAGTTGATGGCCGTCAGCAACATCAGCCGCTTATGCTCGGCCGGGCGCTTGCGGTAATACACCGCGCCGCCGAACAACACCACGAACATCAGCAGGTCGAAGATCGGAACGATCATGAAGGCGTGCGGGTCGATGCCGGGCGGGGTCGAGGCGGAGCCGTACTTCGCCGCGCGTAGCGCCGTAACGAACCCGACCGCGATGATCAGCGCCGCGAGCCCGATTCCCCCATAGCCCAGCTGCTGGTGCAAACGAACCCGGCGCGATGAAATAAACCAGACCTGCGTGGCGAATAGGGCGACCCACGATGTCATCAGCAGGCCGTGCGCATGCACCACCATCGACGCCAGCGGCGGTACGTCGAACAGGCGCATCAGGTAATACGTCCGCCCGAA
>JANOZI010000815.1:0-1843 GCA_031429375.1 Acidobacteriota bacterium
TCGAGCGCCGCGAACGTGCCAAGATCGCCGTCGAAGTTGCCGCCGTTGGGCACCGAGTCGATATGAGATCCGAACAGGATCGCCGGCTGATTCGGCTGGCCGCCAAAGCGCCCGTAAATATTGCCGGCGGCATCGATGCGCGGGGCAATCTCGGCCTGCTTCATCTCGTCGATGATCCAGGCCCGCGCCGTCAGGTCGGCCACGGAGTAGGCGACACGCGACACGCCGTCGCCGAAGCCCCCGGCGGGCGGGCGGCCGTGGTAGCTCAGGCGCTCGAGACGGTTGCGCAGCCGCGCCGGATCGATCGCGGGACGCCCTTCGACTTGCGTGCGCCCGGCCTGGCCGGTCGCACGCGCGCCCAGGGCAGGGGCGCCGACAAGCGCGGAGGCGCCTGCCATGGACAAGAACGCGCGACGGGAAATCATCGACAAATCGCGGAACTAAAGTTCCGCGCTACTTCTGTTGCGACGAGGTCGCCGCGGGTCGGTCGACGACCGTGCCCCAGAAGCCGATCATCATCTCTTCAAAGGTCTGATCGCCCCAGCGCACATCCTTGGCGGGATCCGGGTTGAACTTGTTGCCCGGCGAGTTGTCGAAGTGCGCGATCACTTCGATCTCGGTGCCCTTCGGGAACAGCCGCGGCTTGGGCAGCTGATAAGTGATCTGCCAGTTGAAGTCGTACTTCGGCACCGACAGCAGCGTCTCGGTGGTGCCGTCCGGGAATTTCGCGATGTAGGTCATGTCCTTGCCGCGCATGTGCATGTGCGGCGTGAAATTCGTGATCAGCGTGTCGACGGTGAGCACGCGGGACCCCCGCACTTCGTGCGCGGGCGCGCCGGCGGGAATGACGAACCGCGGCTGCATCACGCTGCCGCCGCGCGCCTGCATCTTCGGCGCCTCTGTCGCGAACACGATGCCAACCTGCGTGCGGTCGGTGGTCGCCTCGCCGTTGGTCGTGTAGTGCATCTGCAGCACGATGTCGGAGTTGGCCGCCAGCAGGCGGCCGACGCCCGGCTCGTACACGACGCCCGGTTTATTCGGCGTGACGCCGCCGATGTTGCCGGGGCCAAGGGCGCCCTGTTCGTTCAGCGGCGAGCCGGTGGGCTGCGTGTAGGCGAGCACATGGTGGACCTGCGCGCGGGCCTGCGGCTTGATCTCGATCGCCTTGATCCACTTGTCTTCGGTGATGCCGGTCGGCAGCCGCAGGTACTGATATTCGACGATGCCCGTGGCGGGAATCTTGAAGTCTTCGGTCATCGTGAACACGGCGTCGGGCTTGCCGATGGTCCAGCCGTCGGCGAACGCCGGCGCCTTCGGCAGGTCCGCGTCGTCGCCCTTCGGCGCGCCGGCATCGACCCACGCAACGATGGTCGCAATCTCCTTGTCGGAGAGCCGCGGGTCGTTCTTGAAGACGCCGTGCGCGGAGTCCGCACCCCACGGCGGCATGGTCCTGGTCGAGACGCGCTGCTTGATCGAACGCGCCCACGGGCGCGCTTCTTCGTACTTCACCAGCGACATCGGCGCGAACATCGTCGCCCGGTGGCATTCGACGCAGCGGGAATAGAAGATCGGGGCAACGTCTTTCGTGAACGTCGGCGCCGCCTGCTCCCCGCTTGCCCTGAGCGAAGTCGAAGGGGCCGCGTGTCCGGCAGGTGCCGCAGCCATAACGCCAGCCACGACAATGCCGAAACCGAGCGCGATTCGGGTAATTCTCATACGCGGAAGTATATAGTGTCTGGCGTCTGCGGGATGATGGGGGCCAGGCCCCCATCATCCTTTTTTGAAAGGCATCGCCATGCGTCGGACGTTGCTGTTTCTGGCCGTTTTATTCGCCCTGCCCTCG
>JANOZI010000816.1:0-9262 GCA_031429375.1 Acidobacteriota bacterium
AGATCACGACGCCCTGGTTCCTCACTAGCGCACCGGGCGGGAACAGTTGATTGAGCAACGCGCGGTTGACGACCGGGCCGTTCACGAGCAGCGGGTCCGTCGGCAACCGGCCTGCGCTCGGTCCGGGATCCGCGCTGGCAACCGGAAAGTTGACCACGTTCGACGATGTCATTTTGGACAATTCCAGCACGTCGTCGACGGCGCCGAGGATGGTGCGGTTGTAAAAGATGCCGTAGCCGCCCCGAATCACCGACTTGCCCTTGTCGTCGAGCATGCGCGTGAGGCCTATGCGCGGGGCGAAGTTGTTCCGGTCGACCGGGTGGCTCTGCCCGCTGGCGAACAACGGGTTGCCGGTTTCGTCGAGCGGGATGACCTCGAGGTCGTAGCGGACGCCGGCGCTCAGGGTCGTGCGCGGGCCCATCGTCCATTTGTCCTGCGCGAACATCTCCACCGTGTGATTCTTGATGAACTCGTTGAAGGTCCCCATCCGGATCGAGAGCCGCTCGGGATAGGTCCGCGGGTTGCTGGCATCGAACGGCAGGTCGGTGTTGAGCGTAAACGTGCCGTTCTCGTTGATTTGCGACACCCGGCGCAGCTCGGTGTAGTTGTAGCGAACCCCGAACTTCAATTCGTGGTCGCCCCTCTTGCCCGGGATGAACCACGAATAGTCGTCCTCAATCTGATAGTTGGAGTCCCACGGCCCCTGAGCCTCGGTGCTGGCCTGCCCCAGCAGGCTGAGATAGCTGAGCTGCGGCTTGCACAACAACTGCTGGCCCTTCGCCTCGTCGCCGAACTTGAAGCCGGCCCGGTCGCCGGTATCGCCCTGCGCGCGGTAGCACTCGTTGCCATGCCACCAGTGTTCCCACGTCCGGGCGACGCGCACGGTGTTGACACGCGTGTTGCCCAACACGCTGGTCAGGGTGCCGACCATGGTTTGATCCAGATCCGTTTCGTCCTGGTACGACTCGAGCGTCTGGCGGTTGCCGATCGTGTACCACTGCGGCGCCCACTCGCGGAGCCACCGCACCGCCCACGTGTGTCCGTTGGCGATCTGGTGGTCGAGGCGCAGCAGCGTGTTCCAATCCGTCCGATCCTCGGCGATGGAGAAGTTATAGGCCGGCTGGGCCTGGAAGACGCGCGTGCGATTCGGGTTGTCGACCTGGCGTTCGAGGCTGACGAAAAAGTGCGCCTTGTTCTTGATGATCGGCCCGCCGGCCACGCCACCCCATTCCCGCTTGGTCGTCGTCGGCTTCGGCAGGTTGTTTTGCTGCACGAAGAAATCCTTTGCAATGAGGGCGTTCGATGCCGCGTAGCCGAAGACGACGCCGCGGAAGTTGTTGGTCCCGGCCTTGCTGACCGCATTCACGATGGCGCCGCTGGCGCGGCCGAATTCCGCGTCGTACATGCTGGTCAGGACCTGGAACTCCTGCACCGCCTCGAGCGGCGTGCGCACCTGCGCGCCCGAACTAGTGCCGAGCGCATCGTCGGCGTTGTAACCGCCGTCCACCGACACGTTGGTGTTCTGCGCGGTCTGGCCGTTGGCGACGATGGTGTCGTTGCCCATCTGGTTGGAAGGGGAGAACTGCACGCCCGGCAGCAGCGCGACCGCCGAGAAGTAGTTGCGATTCATGGCCGGCAGCTCGCTCAGTTCCGCGGTACCGACGTTGCCGCCGACGCGCGCGCTGGTGGTGTCGACCAGCGGCGATTGGCCCGATACCGTGACGTTCTCTTCCACGCCGCCGACCGGCAGCGCCAGGTTGATCGTCAAGGTCGTGCCGACCTGGACCGTCAGGCCGCTGCGATCCATGGTCCGGAACCCGGCCAGTTTCGCGGTGACCTTGTAGCGGCCCGGGGCGATCTGCGACACGAAATAGGTGCCCTCGGCGCTGGTCGTCATTTCCCGAAACACCCCGGTGTCTTCATTGGTCACGACGATGGCGACCCCGGGCAGGACGGCGCCCTGCTCATCCGTGACCTTGCCGCCGATTTGTGAGGTGCCTTGTTGCGCGAAAACCGCCGTTGATAACACCAGGAGCATCAACGCCAATGAGCCGACCGGAACTCTGTTCATACGCCCTCCGAAAAGAAGCCACGCAAGAAAATTGCGGACGAGGCGACGCCGAACGAAACGAAGTCGCGGCATTACACTCCTCGATTTCTCAGGCGTCAAGCGTCATGTTTACGAGAGTGCACGAGCAGACGAGAAGCGACGGAAACGCGCGCCAGCCTTCGACCGAGGCCCCGTCGCGTCCGTTGGTGGCATTCTCTACGACCTGTTTGCCGCGGCGATTGCGTTGAGCGTGTGCTGTAGTGTTGCCGGGGGGCGCGGCCTGTCGTAGGCAATGGTGCTGGCGCTGGCGATTAACCTCGTTCCGTGGTTCATCGCGAACTTGCGGGAGTGCCCTCCGACTACCCGTGGTGGGTGCGCGATCTCCAGATCACACACCTGCTCGGGATCGGCTGTCTATTTGTTACGCTGTCTCGCACTGGACTACACTCCGCCTTCGCGCCCGAAGGGCGCTCCGGCGAGACCTCGCCGTAGCTCGAATGAGTTGTTCCGAGCGGAGGCGGGCCGGAGCCCGACAGGTGGTAGACACACAAGGTTATTGACCATGATCAGACGTTTCGCGGCGGCGGCGTTGGTGACGGCGATGGCGATGGTGCCGGCCATGATGGCGCAGACCGCTGTGCCTGAAGGGCCCATCGGCCCGAGCCCTTACACCGTCGTCCGGGGGTGGCAGCAGCCCTTCGCAGAATCCGGCTTTGCGTTCGGCGGCAACTCGGGCGTGTTCGCCGAGTCGGCCGACCGGATTTTCATCGCGCAGCGCGGCGAGTTCCGCTTGCCCGAGCCACTACCGCCGGAGTTTTCCGGGTTTGCCGGCTCGATCAAGATGAACGTGCTGAGCCTGGTCGATCGCCGGGTCTGGCGCAATTGCCTCTACACCCTCGACCGCGACGGCAAGGTCAAGGAGCTCTGGAAGCAATGGGACCATCTCTGTGAAGGCTCGTCCGGCCCCGGACCGCATCGGCTGCGCATCAGCCCCTACGATCCCGCGCGGCGCGTCTGGGTGATCAACGAGACTTTCAACACGATTTACGTGTTCTCGAACGACGGCACCAAATTGCTCGAGACGCTCGGCGAGAAGAACGTACCGGGCCGCGACGCCACCCATTTCGCAAAGCCACAGGACGTGGCGTTTCTGCCGGATGGCCGCATCCTGATCGCCGACGGCCTCGACAACCACCGGGTGATGATCCTCGACCAGGACATGAAGTACCTCGGAGAGTTCGGCGGCGAAGGCAAGGGGCCCGGACAGTTCAGCGGCGTGCACGCGGTGGCGGTGGGCCCTGAGGGACGCATCTTCGCGCTGGATCGTTCGGGCGGCCGCATCAACGTGTTTCGGACCACGTCAGATCCGGGCAAGGTGGAGTTCGTCACGGCCTTCACCGGCTTCTCGCTGCCGCTCGACCTCATCGTCAACGACGACAGCCTGTGGATGACCGATCTCAAGCCGCTTCGCTTTGTGAAGCTGGATTTCAAGGGCAACCGGCTCTACACCTGGCTGGTGCCGCCTGACTTGCCTGATGGCTATCTCGAGGTGCACACCTTTTCGGTGGACCCGGCCGGCAATCTTTACGGCGGCGACAACCAGTACGGCCGCACGCAGAAGTTCGTGCCGAAGCCGGGTGCCGACCCTGCGCAACTGGTTCAGGCGCCCTGGGTGGCGAAGCGGTAGCTCCAAAACCCTGTCGTTATTTGTAATTGGTTTATTGGTTATTTCTTCCGGAGATGCCCGTACATCAACTCTTCCGCGAACGGCACGCATTTGTATTCCATTAACTGCATGTTCGGTTCACGCCGCCGATAGAGCGGCATGCTCATCTTCCACGGCCGCGCGAACACTTTCGGATCTTCGATCGTGGCCTCGTACTGCAGCGTGTTGGCATCGATCGCCGAATAGCGTTCGGTGACCTTGAGCGCGTCGCTATGGTAATTGCCGGCGCGATCGAACCAGGTCTCTTCCATGTGATCGGTCACGTCGATCACGAGCGTGTCACCATCCCACCGCCCGATCGACCAACCCATCCACGCCGGCGCGGGACTCTTCTCGGTACTGTTCAGGCGCACGACGCGGCTCGCGCTCCCGAACTCGTAGGTCATGAGCACGGTGTCGGCCGACTGCACGATCTGAAACGGATACGGCATGTAGGTCGCGCGCGGAATGCCCGGCATGAAGCACTTGATCTCGGGATCGAGCGTCATCCAGTTCTCGCCGTTGCTTTTCCTTTTGGCGGCGGCCTCCGGCAGATACGGGATGTCGTTGCCCTCGACGACCCCGAGCCCGGGCGGCACGCTGAAGGCGGCGCCCAACGCGAACACCGGCCCCTGCCGTGCCTCGTGCGCCTGGATGTCCCAGTTCGCTTCGTTATTCGCCTGCCAGATCCCGCTGATGTCCGGCGCGCCGGCCGGCGTTCTCGCCGCGCGGTACGCCTGCGGCTGTGACGGCGCCGGTGCGCACGCGGCGATGCACGCGAGCACAACGGCAGTGGCAATGGGGCGACGCGCGCGCATGATCGTCATCCCTTGGGCTTGGGCTTTTCGTTCGGGTCGCGGCCATCCTTGGGCGCGCCGGTGCCCGACGAGCCCATGAAGAGCGTGCGGCCGTCAGGGAACGTGATGTCGCGGCCGTTGGCGCGCATCCGGCCGTCCTTGGCGCGGAAGCCGGCGACCACGATCACCGTGCCGACCTTGATCGAGTCGCGCGAAATGCCGCGGCGCTGCAGGGTGTTGGGCGTGCCGCCCTCGACCATCCAGGTTTCGGTCTTGCCGCCGGGTTTCTTGACCTCGATGTGGATCCACGCGTGCGGGTTGATCCATTCGACTTTCGTGATGGGTCCCGTCAGAGTGACGGGCGCCTTGGCGTCGAACTCCGCGGAGAACGCATGGTGAGCCAGGAGAGGCGTGGTGGCCGTCAGCAATGCGACGCCAGCAACCGCCATCCAGGAATTTCGGGACATCGAACGGACCTCCTCGTTTCGGGTGGGAGCATAGCACTGGACGGTGTCTCGCCACAGAGACATCGAGATCAACCTCGCCACAGACATAGAGAACACAGAGAAGACAATACGGATGCGGTTCGCTGGCGTCGCTTTGCGACGCGGCCCAATGAAGCGGCCGGACAAAATGAGTTCCACTTGTGTCGATGGGAACTCATTTGTTCCGGCGGCTTCATTGCAGCCGGAGTCAGCCTTCGATAGGAATCACCTCGAAGGCTGACTCCAGCGAACCCAACTCCGGTGTCTCGGTGTCTCGGTGGCTGTTTTCCGTGGACAGCCGCGCACGATCGTCCGGGACTGGACTAGGTCATCGGCTTGAGCGACACTAGGCCGCATGAAATTCCTGCCTGCGGTTCTCGTCGCTGTCACATTGGCGTTGGTGTCGCTTGCGGCCCAATCGCCGGCCACAACCTATGGCGCCGCGCCCGGGTGGAAGGTGCCGCGCACCGCGGACGGGCACGCCGATCTGCAGGGCGTGTGGGCCAACAACAGCGTGACGCCGATGACCCGGCCGCGGCAGTGGAAGGACAAGGCACAGCTGACCGACGCCGAGCTCGAAGACCTGAAGCAGTTCACCGCCAGGTTCATCGATCAGGGCGGCGACGCGATCTTCGGCAACTTCGTCCAGCTGGCGCTCGACGCCAAGGACAAGGGCGCGTTCAACCAGGTGTCGTACGACCCGACCACCGGCAACTACAACCAGTTCTGGATGGCCGATCGCGAATGGGATCACCGCACCTCGCTCATCACCGATCCGCCCGACGGCCAGTACCCGCCCCTCACCCCCGAGGCCGAAGCCCGGCGCGCGGCGGCGGCGAAAGAGCGCGCCGCGGCGCGTGCGGCGCGCGGTCCGAGCGACGGCCCCGAGGACAGGCCGCTCTCGGAGCGCTGCATCTCGTACGGCGCGCCGCGAACCGGCGCCAATTACAACAGCTACCTCCAGATCATCCAGTCGCCCGACACGACGGTGCTGCTGCAGGAGATGATCCACGACGCGCGCGTGGTGCCGATGACGCCCCGGCCGCACCTGCCGTCGAACATCCGCCAGCTGCATGGCGACCCGCGCGGCCGCTGGGAAGGCGACACGCTGGTGGTCGAGACCACGAATTTCACCAATGGCTTCCAGGGGTCGACGCCGAATGTAAAGATCACCGAGCGGTATACGCGCGTGAGCCCCGACTTCATCAACTGGGCGCTCACCGTCGAGGATCCGGCGACCTGGACCAAGCCGTTCACGTTCATGATCCGGCTCAAGAAGGCCGAAGGTCAGATTTACGAGTACGCATGCCACGAAGGCAACTACGCGATGGAAGGCATTCTCGCCGGTGCGCGCGCCGAAGAGAGGGCCGCTGGTAAGAAACGTCAGTGAACGAAGTCGAGAATGGCGCTGGCGGCGACCTTGTCGGAGTGACTGAGGGCCAGCACGATGCGGGTGTGGCTTTCGCCCGGGACCGGCACCAGTCGGCTGGCGGCGCCATTCGTTTCCAGCGCCGCATGCAACAACTGCGATTGACGTTGTAACGCCCGGCTCTCGCCCGTGGCGTAAAGAATCAGGAACGGCGGCGCCTGCGGGCTCACGACGCTTAGCGGCGACGCCCGGCGCTTCCATTCGTCGGTCGCATCACCGTTTTGAAAGCGCTCCGCGTAATAGCGGCGGTCTGCGCCCAGTTGATAGGTCTTCTCGTCGGCTAGATCCAGCCCGGCTCCGCTCACGGCAATCACACCGCGGATCGCCTGCAGCGCCTCCCGCGTCGCGGTCAACGCAACCATCGACGCGAGGTGCGTGCCGGCCGAATGGCCCATCAGGAACAGCCGATCTGGTTGCCCTCCATACGCGCGCACGCGCGACCGAACCCACGACACCGCCGCCCGCACGTCTTCGACCTGCTGGGGCCACTTCGCGCGCGGTTGCAAGCGGTAATTGATCACCGCTACACCGATGCCGCGGCCGGCGTAATAGCGGCCGATGTTGGCGTAGACGTCGGCTCCGCCGGCGCGGAAGTCCTTGTCGCCGCTGTCCCATCCACCTCCGTGCACGAAGACGATGACAGGCCACGGCTTGGTTGTCGGCAAATACAGGTCGAGTTTGTTCTCGGGGCCCTCGCACGGCGCGGACGTGTAGCAGAGGTCTCGAATGATCTGGGTGGCTGGCAGTTCGGCCTTCTGATAGAAAAACCGCACGCCGGCGCGGGTTGCAAGCGAGCAACCCGCCGCGGCGCAACCGAGAGCGATCGCCAGAACCCTGAACGTGTTCATCGTCCGCCGGGCCGGCGTCACGGCGACACTTGCTCCCAACGATCGGCACCGTGTGAGGCGCCGATGCCCGAGCCAATCAATCCACCGCAAGCCCCGACTAACACCCTCGCGCGGAACTTTAGTAACCCGGTCGAGCGGGAACACGGTAGCGCAGAACTTTAGTTCCGCGAAAAGCCGACGGTGCATCTCACGCCTCCTTGTTATGATGCCAGCGCTCGCCCGCCAGAATCCGTACAGTTCTGCCAAATCTGAATGTAAGGTCTACATCCGAGGGTATCTTTTCCGCCTACCTCATTAGCCCTAACGTGTTGTGTTGTATGCAGATACCTCAGCTCAGGGGGGATGGATCCTCGTTTGCAAACTCATCAAGCGTTCAGGCCATACCCCGGCCGCAAATGAGGAGACAGGAATGCGTAATATGAAGGCAATTGGGGCAATAGGTCTGCTTGGCGCGCTGCTGACGGCCGCGTGCGGAGACTCAGCGAAATCGCTCAACCCGACCGCGCCATCAGCCGTCGTCGCCGCGGACCAATCGTTAGAGGGCGGCGAATCCAGTGCCACAGGAAAGCCTGATGCCAAAGGCAAGCCCGACGACAAGGGCAAGCCCGACGACAAGGGGAAACCCGATGACAAGGGGAAGCCGGAGGATCCGAAGGCGCCGGTGCCGCCGACGAATGGCTCGCCGGTCAGCCCTGTAGTGCCGACCAATCCCGTCACTGGCAAGGTGCAACTCGAAGGCCTGATCAGCGCGGTGAGCGGCACCACGATTACCGTGAACGGCCGGAGCGTCGTCGTACCTGGTACCGCCACGATCCGTCACGGTTCGCGCGCGGTGGCATTCTCGGAGTTGAAACTGGGTGATCGCGTTCACGTCAAGGCCAGCTTGAACGGTACCGTGCTCGAGGCCAGCGAGGTGAAGCTGCAGCGTTCGGGCGACGACGACGATGAAGACGAGGCCGATGACGATGATGAGGAGCCTGCGGCCGGCACCACGAGGGTTGGACAGGCACTGCGGCCACCGCCAGAGTGACCATCACGGGTTGAGCACGAATCAGGATCGGGGATCGGCGCCGTATGTGCGCCGATTCCTGACCCTGAACTCTGACTTCTGAACTCTGAACTCTGAACTCTGAACTCCAACCACGTATACTCCGGCGCATGCGTGTCGTCGCCGGGTTGCTGGCCGTGGCCGGGTTTGCGGCCCAGGCGTCAGCGCCCGCAGGTCCCCAAGCCCCCTTCGACTCGGCCGGCTCCGCAAGCGCAGTCAGCTTCGCTCAGGGCAGGGCCAAGCCCTCGACCCCGCAAGTGGCGAATGGTGATTGGCCCAGTCATGGCGGCACCAACTGGAGTCAGAAGTACTCGCCTCTGGCGCAAATCACGCGCGACAACTTCGGCGATCTGAAAGTGGCGTGGACGTGGTCGTCGCCCGATCACGATCTGATCAAGAAGATCCCCGACAACCCTGAAGAGCCCTACACCGCCAGTGGCCTGAAGGCCACGCCCCTGGTCGTGAACGGCGTGATGTACATGAGCACCGGCCTCGGTCAGATCGCCGCGATCGATCCAGCGAGCGGCAAGACCTTGTGGCTCTACAACCCCGAGGCGTACGCGCAGGGCGCGCAGGCCGACACGGTGGGGTGGCTGACGCGCGGGGTGGCGTACTGGAGCGACGGCCGCAACGACGAGCGCATCCTGATGGGCACGTTCGACGGCTACCTGCTCGCGCTCGATGCGAAGAGCGGCAAGCCGATCGCCTCGTTCGGCGAAACCGGGAAAGCGGATCTGCTGGCCGCGCTGCCGCGCGCCAAGCGAGGGGTGTTGCACCAGTTCGACGGCGAGCGCAACTACATCTCGGTTGATTCGCCACCGGTGGTCGTGCGCGACACGGTGATTGTCGGTTCCTCGATGTCGGATCGGCCGCCGGTCAAGGAATGGGTGCCCGGCGACG
>JANOZI010000817.1:0-12166 GCA_031429375.1 Acidobacteriota bacterium
GCTCGACAACATGCCGCTGCCGAACCAGCCGATCAACGACGTCATCGGACGGTACACCGACGCCAAGAATGTGATCCGGCGCGACGACACGTTCCTGGGGAAAGTGGATGTCGAGGCTGGCGCCGGCAGATTGTCGGTGACCGCCTCCCGGATGCGGCCGTTTGCCTCCGTGCCGCGAACCCAGATCAACAACGAGCAGCAGTTCACGAACGGCTCGAAGCGTGTCTCGACCAATTACGTCTGGACGAGCAATGCCTGGATCTCTGAGAGCCGGTTTGGCTGGAATCGCAATACGCTCGATCGCTTCGACGCGTTCTGGCTCGCGGAATCGCCGACGCGAGGGCCCCAGGCGGACCTCAACAACGCGCGCAAGCGCATTGGAAGCATCAGTGTGTCAGGCCTCTTCGGTACCGGGGATACCGAAATCCTCGCCTTGACCTACGACGCGTACAACCTGGACCAGAAGGTGACCCGGCTCATGGGAGCACACACGGTGAAGGTCGGGTTCCGCTGGGCGCGCGAGATTGGTTACAAATCGAATCCCCAGTCGAACCGGTTCACCTTCGCCAGCCTCGACGACTTGCTGGCGAACAAGGCGAGCGACTTCCTGCTCTCGATGGGCAATCCACCCCATCGCACGTGGGTCGACCAGTTCGGCGGCTTCATCCAGGACGACTGGCGGGTCAGCGATCGGTTCGTCCTCAACCTGGGTCTGCGCTACGACTACTATCCCGGGTTTGGCTACAAGTCCCTGGATCCCGAGGACCCGGCGGAGATCAATAATCTGAACAATCCGACCGACATCCGCCGGATGGATTTCGGCGCGCCGCGCCCGCTGGACAAGCCTATCGACGACGACAAGATGAACTTCGCCCCGCGCGCCGGATTTGCCTGGACGGTGGATCGCGCCGGCGCGACCGTTGTTCGCGGTGGTGTCGGAGTCTTCACCACCGGCCATCTCATGGCGTTGTTCCAGAACGCCGTGGCGCGCCCCTTCACCCCGGTGCGCCAGGGCTGGAACCGCACCGAGCTCGAGGCACGCGGGATCGGCTGGCCAGCCTATCCGGAGGATGCCAACGCGATCGCCATCCGCGACTCCGGCGGCAAGAAGAACCTCTACTACATGTTTCAGACTGACATGAAGAGTCCGGAAACCGTGCAGGCCACCCTGGACGTGCAGCGGCAAATTGGAAGACTGGCGTCGGTCTCGGCCGGCTACGTCCACACCAGCGGGAAAAACCTTCCGATCCTGCGGAACTTTGCGCTCGCGTACGATCGGGTGACCGGCGCGCGGCCCAACCCTGCGATCACGCCAGGGGGGTGGTACGTCACCAGCGGGCAGACCATGGAATACAACGCGTTCGAAGGGAATGCCAGGCTCAGCCGGTTCCACGGCGTCGATCTGGCACTGCACTACACGTTGTCGAAAGGCTGGTCGCAGCAGGGGGCCAACCTGGTAGGCAACTTCAACAGCTCAATCGGCGATACCACCTACAACAATACGCAGGACTTCTTCGATCCCTTCCTCGACGCCGACTACTCGCCGCTGATCGGCGAGGTCCGTCATCGCCTCACCGGCACGGTGGTCTATGACATCCCATGGCTGGCTGACCGCAAGGACCTGTTCGGCAGCGTGCTGGGCGGGTGGCAGCTTTCCAGCGTGGTCAACTTCCGAACGGGCGAACCGCTGCGCGTCACACAGGCGTCGGGCATTGGCAACAGCCGGCCGGATTACGACGGCGGGAACCAGGTGTTCGACAACTGGCGCGACACGCTGCAGTACCTCGACCGCAGCGCCTACACGCTCGTCCCGACCTCCCCGATTACGCGGGCGACGGTTCGACCGGGCAACCAGAACTCCGCTGAGGTGCGGGGGCCGGGCCGCCGGCGTGTGGACCTAACGGTTGCGAAGGCGTTCACCTTGCGCGGCCAGACGCGGCTCCAGATCCGCGTTGAGTCGTTCAACGTCTTCAACTGGCTGCAGTACAACAACCCTGTCCTGAACGTGGTGGCGCCCGACTTCGGCCGGATTACGAGCGTGGCATCAACGAGAACGGGCCAGATCGGGCTCCGGCTTACGTTTTGAAACATGAGGCGCCGGGCGTATCATTGGGCTCAGATATCGTGATGTCTAACACTCGGAGGGTGGCGAGTTGTCTCGGCCTGGCGTGGTTGTTGGCCGCCAGCTACGTCTTCACGCTCGAAGCCCGGCAACGCCCGGCCGCCACGTCTGTCAGCGCCGACCCGCATCGCGAGGTTGTCTCTCGCTATTGCGTGTCCTGTCACAACGATCGCGTCAAGACCGGCGGCCTCACGCTCGAGGCAGCCGTGACGCGCGATCCGAGCGAGCACCCGGACATGTGGGAGGCGGTGCTCCGCAAGATGCGCGCGCGCCAGATGCCGCCGGTCGGGATGCGGCGGCCGGACGAGGCAACCTACGACGCCGTCATTGCTTCGCTGGAGGCGTCGCTCGATCGCGCGGCGGCGGCGAAACCGAATCCCGGCCGCACGGCGACGCTTCGACGGCTGACGCGAACCGAATATCAAAACGCGATACGCGATCTGCTGGCGCTCGACGTCGATGTCGAGGCGCTGTTGCCGGCAGACGAGGCCAGTTACGGCTTCGACAACGTGACCGTGGGCGATCTGTCGCCGACGCTGTTGGATCGGTATATCTCGGCGGCGGAGAAAATCAGCCGGCTGGCGCTCGGACGCCCCAGCCGATCTCCAGGCGGGGATACCATTCGGATTCCCGCCGACCTGACGCAGGAACACCACATCGAGGGCCTGCCGATCGGCACCCGCGGCGGCGCCGTCGTCCCGTATACGTTTCCGCTCGACGGCGAGTATGAGATCCAGATCCGGCTGACGAGAAACCGCGACGAGCACGTCGAGGGGCTCAGTGAGCCGCACGAGGTGGAGCTGCTCCTGGATCGCGAGCGCGTGCAGGTCTTCACGGTGGCGCCGCCGGCTCGCGTGGCAGGATTTTCCGACGACTATCAGCCGTCGCATGACGCGATCGACCAGCACCTCCGGGTGCGCATTCCGGTCAAGGCGGGTCCGCACGCGGTGGGTGTGGCCTTTCCGCAGCGCGCCGCGGTGCTGGTCGAGTCCGCGCGCCGGCCGTATCAGGCCCGCTTCAATTCGTACCGACATCCGCGGCTGCAGCCCGCGCTCTACGCCATTACGATCGTCGGTCCGTACCTGGCGACAGGTCCGGGCGAGACCCCGAGCCGCAAGCGGATTTTCGTGTCGCGGCCGGCGAACACGGCGGGGGAAGAACGATCGGCCACCGTCATCCTGCGCGCGTTGATGCGACGAGCCTACCGGCGGCCCGTGACCGATGTCGATCTGCGGGGCCCGCTCGCGCTCTATCGGCAAGCCCGGGCCGAGGGCGACTTCGACGCCGGCATCGAACTGGCGATCTCGTCCGTGCTGGTGAGCCCGCAGTTCCTGTTCCGCGTCGAGCGGGAACCCGCCGGCCTCGCGCCGAACACGGCGTATCGCATCAGCGATCTCGAGCTCGCGTCGCGGCTGTCGTTTTTCCTGTGGAGCAGCATCCCCGACGACCCATTGCTCGACCTCGCCGCCAGGGGCACGCTGCACGAGCCGGCGGTGCTCGCCGGCCAGGTGAAGCGGATGCTCGCGGATTCGCGTTCCCGCGCGCTGGTGAACAACTTCGCCTCGCAGTGGCTGCATCTGCGCAACCTGTCGTCGATCACGCCGGACATGCGCCTGTTCCCGGATTTCGATGACAACCTTCGCCAGGCGTTCAGGGAGGAAACGGAGCTCTTCGTTGACAGTGTCGTGCGCGAGGATCGCAGCGTGCTCGATTTGCTGAGCGCGAACTACACGTTCGTCAACGAACGGCTGGCCAGGCACTACGGCATCCCGCACGTGTATGGCAGCCGCTTCCGGCGCATCGCTCTGGACGAAGGCACCGGCCGCGGCGGGCTGCTTCGCCAGGGCAGTATTTTGACGGTGACATCCTATGCCACCAGGACGTCACCGGTGCTGCGGGGCAAATGGGTCCTCGACAATATCCTTGGCGTCCCCCCGCCACCGCCAGCGCCCGACGTGCCGGCGCTGAAGGACAACACAGTGGACGGCAATCTCACGGTGCGGAAGCGGCTGGCCGAACACCGCAGCAATCCGACCTGCGCGGCGTGTCACAACCTGATGGATCCGATTGGCTTGTCGCTCGAGACATTCGACGCGGTCGGCCGGCGGCGGTCGGCCGAAGCGGGCATGCCGATCGATGCGTCAGGCGGGCTGCCTGACGGCAGCCGCTTCGCCGACGTCGGTGGGCTCGAACAGGCGCTGCTCCGTCGCCCTGACATCTTTGCCGGCACGGTTTCCGAAAAGCTGCTCACCTACGCGCTGGGGCGCGGCGTCGAGCACTACGACGCACCGGCCATCCGCGCGATCGTCGGCGGCGCGCGGGCGCAGAATTTTCGCTTCTCCTCGCTCGTCCTGGGTATCGTCAACAGCCAGCCGTTTCAGATGAGGACGTCACGATGATCATCACCAAGAAGGCGTTGCCACGGCGGACGTTCCTGCGTGGCATGGGGGCGACCCTGGCGCTGCCGTTGCTCGATGCGATGGTGCCGTCGATGACGGCGCTGGCCAGGACCGCGGCCGCGCCGGTGCGCCGCCTCGGGTTCGTCTACATGCCGATGGGATGCGACCTGCCGCGCTGGACGCCGCCCGGCGGAGACAAACTGACCGAGCTGTCGCCATCGCTCCAGTCGCTCGCACCGTTCGTCGATCAACTGACGGTGCTCAGCAACATGGAGTTGAAGAACGCGTATCCGGGCACGCATGCCACGTCCAACGCCGCGTTCCTCAGCGCCGCGAAGGCCAAGTGGACGGAGAGCACCGACTACTATCTCGGCACGACCGTCGATCAGATCGCGGCCAAACAGATCGGCCAGCAGACGCTGCTGCCATCGCTCGAGTTGGCGATGGATCTGCTGCAGACGGTCGGCCAGTGCGACAACGGCTACGCCTGCGTCTATCAGAACAACCTGTCGTGGTCGTCGCCGACGACCCCGCTGCCGGCAGAGGCGCATCCGCGGGTCGTGTTCGAGCGCCTGTTCGGCGAAGGCGGATCGTCGGCCGAGCGGCGGGCGGCGCTGAAGCGTCGCTCCAGCCTGCTCGATTGGGTGAAAGACGACACCACTCGCCTGCAACTGACGCTCGGACCTGACGATCGGGCACGAGTGGGGCAGTATCTCGACACCATTCGCGAAGTCGAACGCCGCATTCAGAAGGCGGAAGCGGACACCGACCACGACACGTTGCCGGATCTGGATCGACCGGCCGGCGTGCCCGCCGCCTATGCCGACCACGCGCGGTTGATGTTCGATTTGCAAGTGCTGGCCATGCAGGGCGATGTCTCCCGGGTCATGACGTTCCAGCTGGCGCGCGAGACGAGCACCCGCACGTATCCGGAGATCGGCGTGTCCGATCCGCATCACCCCCTCACCCATCACGGCAACGATCCGGCGAAGGTCGCGCGCATGGCGAAGATCAACGCGTTCCACGTCTCGCTCTTCGCCTATTATCTCGAGAGGTTGAAGGCCACGCCGGAGGGCGACGGCACGCTCCTCGACCATTCGCTGATTTTGTATGGCAGCGGGATGGGTGATCCCAACGTGCACAGCCACGTCAACCTGCCGATCATCGTCGCCGGCGGCGGCACCGGCACGGTGAAGGGTGGCCGTCACATCAGGTATGCGGAACCGACGCCGCTCGCCAACCTCCATCTGACCCTGCTCGAGAAAGTCGGCGTCCGTCTCGACGCGTTTGCCGACAGCAAAGGCAAGATCGACGAGTTGCTGGCGCTATGAGAATGACGATAACGCGAACGATACCGCTCGGCATTTGCATCACGGCATTACTGCTGTGTGAGGTCAGCGCGTTCGCGGCCGCGGCGAGCGCGCCGCTGGCCGACGCCGCGGAAAAAATGGATCGCGCCAGGATTCGCGCGCTCCTGCAACAGCACGCCGACATCAACGCGCCGCAGGCCGACGGCATGACCGCCCTGCATTGGGTCGCATACCAGGACGATCAAGAGACGGCGGCGCTGCTCGTGCGCGCCGGCGCCAACGTGAAAGCGGCGAACCGCTACGGCGTCACGCCGCTCTCGCTCGCGTGCACCAACGGCAACGGCGCCATGGTCGAACTGCTCCTGCAGGCCGGGGCCGACGCCAACACGACCCTTCCCGGCGGCGAAACCGCGTTGATGACCGCGGCACGCGTCGGTGCACTTGGTCCGGTGAAGTCGCTCCTGGCGCGCGGCGCCATCGTCGATCGTCAGGACGAGCGGCGCAGCCAGACCGCGCTGATGTGGGCGGCCGCGGAAGGTCACGCCGCGGTCGTCGAGCTGCTGGTCGAGGTCGGCGCCGATTTCCGCGTCCGCCTGGCCTCCGGCTTTACGCCGCTGCTGTTTGCGGTCAGAGAAGGTCACAGCGATGTCGTGCGCGCCCTGTTGAAGGCGGGCGCCGACGTCAACGAGCCGGTCCCGGTGGCCGGCCGCAGGGTCGGCTACGGCGGCCGGCTGCCGCCTGCCGGTGCCACGCCGTTGCTGCTGGCGGTGATGAACGGGCACTTCGAATTGGCGGCGCAGCTCCTAGATGCCGGCGCCAATCCCAACGCCGACCTTCCCGGCTACACCGTGCTCCACGCGATCACAGCCGCCCGTAAGTCAGGCATCGGCGACAACGATCCGGGGCCCGAAGGCTCAGGCAACCTGAGCAGCCTCGATCTGGTCAGGAAGCTCGTCGCGCTCGGCGCCAACGTCAATGCGAAAATGACGAGGCGGGCGAATTTGACGAACACGCGCCTCAACGAGAACGGCGCAACACCCTTCCTGCTGGCGGCGCAGACCGCGGATGCCGAGTTGATGAAGGCGCTGGTCGCGCTCGGCGCCGATCCGCTGGCCAAGAACGTCGATAACACCACGGCGCTCATCATCACGGCCGGACTCGCCACCCGATCGCCCGGCGAAGACGCCGGAACGGAGAGCGAAGTATTGGAAGCCGTCCAGGTCGCGCTCGGCCTCGGCATCGACATCAACGCCGTCGACAACAACGGCGAAACCGCCATGCACGGTGCAGCCTATAAGAACCTTCCCAAGGTCGTGAAGTTCCTCGCCGCCAAGGGCGCCCGGATCGACGTCTGGAACCGGCCGAACAAATTCGGATGGATTCCGCTGGCCATCGCGGTGGGTTACCGGTTCGGCAACTTCAAGCCCTCGCCTGATACCGAGGTCGCGCTGCGGGAAGTGATGATCGCCGCCGGCGTCACGCCGCCGAAGACGATCACCGCCAAGACGCAACAGATTTACTAGTGGTCTGTCCACGGTGAAGAGCGACCAGATCGCGGAGCGCGGCGCCCGGATGACAAGGCGCGACGACCGAGAATACCGGGTGTATTCGAGGGAGGAGCAACGCAGTCAGCCGGGATGCCCCGCCCGCGAGGCGGTCCCTCTTCACCGTGGGCAGGCCACTAGCGACGGTCAGCCATTCGAGTGTAGCGCGAGCATTACTACAACGGACGGGAGGCCGCGAGCACGACGTTGACGCGGGACGCGCGATCCACGATCGTCAACTTTCCATTCTCGAGTGTCACGTCGTCCACCTGTCTGAATCCGGCAGGTGTGCGCGTATAGAACATCAGGAACGCCGAACCAATCGTTGATTTAGCAGGGAGCCAGCGGTAGGTTGGCGTGTCGAACAGCGAGTTGGTCTGAATCACCTCCCGCCGCGGCAGATCAAATGGCTGCGACGCAAACTCCAATCCCCGCGCGTTGCGATCGCCGCCAGGATAGAACTCCCACAACTGCGTCCACGGATATTCCTCCCTCCGGAAGACATAACCGAGCAACAGATGCTTGTCGGGATGGAACGCCGTGACGAACACCAGCCGCCGCGCCGGATCCATCCGCGACGTCGTGTGATCGGCGATAGGGCTCTCGATCGGCGAGGTTCGCACATCGATGGATTCGCCTCTCAACCCTGGAGCGTTGGGCCAGGCAAACTCCTTGAATGACGCGAGCCTGTGCGGTTCCTTCTCCGACTGTGATTCGTGCGAGCGCGTCATCGATCGCGTCGCGGACATCTCGACGATGGTCTTGCCCGGTTCGAGGAAAGGCGGGCCGATCGTGGCGTGCTCGCCCCAGTTGATCGGCCGATCGAATCCCAACAGGTTCTCGAGCTCGCTTTCGATGTAGATCACCTGCTCGCCGTCGACGGTGCGGATGGTGCGGCGAAACTGTTCCTGAACGATCGGCAGCGTCGCTGAGAACGCGACGGTCGTGGTGCCGTTCGACTTTTGTGAGGAGAGTACTTCCCACGTCACGCGGTTCGCTTCACCGTGACCGGGCAAGCCGGCCTTTCGCTCCTCCGGCGACACCGGCCCGAACCCGTCGACGCAGACGAAATGGCCCAGGCGATGCAGCGGATTGACCGCATCCGGGTCATCATTCAGCACCAACCGGACCATGGCCCCGCCCTCGATGCGCACACTGAGCGTCAGCTTGTCATTGGCGATCGCGATCACGGGTCTGCCGTCGAGCAGGGTCCGCTCTTGAGCGAGGACCGCGCTCGCAAGCGCAAAGACGATCGGGAGCATTCGCATAGACAACGCTGGGCGTATGATACTCAAGGATTCGACGATGCGACGACTTGCGTGCTTCTCGCTTGTCCTGGCCGTGACGGCCGTCCTTGCAGGCGCACAAAGTGGCGAGTGGCCTACCTATCACGGGCATCCGAGCGGCAACCGTCATAGCCCGCTGAGCGAGATCAACACCGGCAACATCGCCGGCCTCGTGCCCAAATGGACGTTTGCGATCACTGCTGGGGGCGAGCGCGCCCTGCAGGTCACGCCGGTGGTCGTCGGCCGCATGATGTACGTCACCGCACCGAACGAAGCCATGGCGCTGGACGCGCGGACGGGGCGGCAAGTCTGGCGCTACACGCAACCGCGAACGAAAGGCGCGATCGGGGATGCGGGGAGCGGCATCAACCGCGGCGTCGCGGTGCTCGGCGATAGGCTGTTCATGGTGACCGATCACGCCCACCTCATCGCCCTCGATCGGCACACCGGCAAACTGACCTGGGATGTCGAGATGGCCGACTACCGTGATCATTACGGCTCGACCAGCGCCCCGCTGGTCGTCAACGACCTGGTGGTGGCCGGCGTGTCTGGCGGCGACGAAGGGATTCGCGGTTTTCTCGACGCCTACAAAGCGTCGACGGGTGAGCGTGCCTGGCGCTTCTGGACGATTCCCGCGCGCGGGGAGCCCGGATCGGAAACGTGGATCGGCAAGGCGCTCGAGCATGGCTGCGGCGCGACCTGGCTCACGGGCACGTACGATCCGCAAGCGCGGCTCGTCTACTGGCCGGTTGGTAATCCCTGCCCCGATTACAACGGCGACGAGCGAAAAGGCGACAACCTCTACACCAATTCCGTCGTGGCGCTGGAGCCCGCTACCGGATCGCTCAAGTGGCACTACCAGTTCACGCCGCACGATTTGCACGACTGGGACGCGACGGAAACTCCGGTGCTCATCGATGCCGGGTTCCGCGGCCGCCCACGCAAGCTGCTCGTGCAGGGCAATCGCAATGGCTTCCTTTACGTGCTCGATCGGCTGACGGGCGACCTGCTGATGGCCGAGCCGTTCGTCAAGAATCTCACGTGGGCAACGGGGATCGGATCGGACGGCCGTCCGAAGCTCGCACCGAACCAGGAGCCGACACCGGAGGGCGCGCGCGTCTGCCCGGCGGTGGCCGGCGCGACGAACTGGCCGTCAACCGCGTTCAGCCCGGTCACCGGACTGTATTACCTGATGGCGCAGGAGTCGTGCGCCATCTACTCCAAGAACGACGAGTGGTTCAAGCCAGGGGAATCGTTCTATGGCGGCACGACCAAGCGCGCTGCCGTCGAGAACGGCGGCAAGTTCCTTCGCGCGCTCGATCTCCAAACCGCGAAGATCGCCTGGGAAGTACCAGTCGAGGGGAGCATTCTGCAGAGCGGCGTGATGAGCACGGCCGGCGGTCTCGTGTTCTACGGTGACGGCAACGGCGAGTTTGTCGCGCTCGACGCGAAGACCGGGAAAAAGTTGTGGCACTTCCAGACTGGGCAGAGCTGGAAGGCCGGTCCCATGACCTACGCCCTCGATGGCAAGCAGTACATCGGCGTGACCGCCGGGAACACCGTAATGGTATTCGGACTGCACTGATCGTTTGACGACCGGCGCTTGACACTTCGCTCGAGACGATGCATCGTCGTCCCTGGCGTCTACATGGGACTGACTTACGTCGAGGGCCGCGTCGATGCGCCGGGCCGCCGCCGGCGCGCTCGTCGGGTGCGCTTTCTCGTCGACTCCGGTGCCGTCTATTCGGTGTTGCGCCGAAATGACTGGCGCGCATTGGGCCTGGAGCCGGAGCGCGAGTTGGACTTTGTGCTCGCCGACGGCACGACCCTGACCCGCGACGTCAGCGAATGCCGGTTTGAAATGGCGGGGCGGCGCGCGACCTCGCCAGTTGTCCTCGGTGAAACCGAAGACGAGGCGCTACTCGGCGCCGTCACGCTCGAAACGCTGGGCCTGGTCCTGAACCCGCTGAATCGCACCCTGTTACCGATGCGAATGGTGCTCACCCGGGTGGGAGGTAAAACTTCCACTGGGCTTGACGTTACTTGATGCGTTTGCCGGCCGATCTGACTTCATAACTTCGCGAGTACGTTCTCGAGAAACAGTCGATTCGCCCGAGCATTCGCCATCGTCTCTTCGGCTGTGGCGCCGACCTTGCAGCACTCGACCATCACCGGCCCGGCAAACCCCGCCGCTTTGAGCACGGTAAAGACGCCGGCGAAGTCCACCTTGCCGGTGCCGAATTGAATCATGACGTCGCCTCTCGGCGCGCCGCAGTCCTTGGCGCAGAAGCCGGTGACGTGTCGGGCGATCGGCTTCAATTCCTCAATCGGATCTTTGCCGGTGTAGTAAATGATGTTGCCGGCGTCATACCAGATCGTGAAGTTGGGATGCTGCACGGCCTTGATGGCCGCAACAATCTCCTCCGCGGCGCCGCTGCTGCCGCCGTGCGGTTTCATGACCAGTTTGAGCTTGCGTTCCTGCGCGTACGCCGCGGCGTCGCTCATCACGCGATAGTAGTGTTCGTACTCCTGCGGCCTCTCGACGCCGAAGGTGAGCAGGTAGGTGAGCCCGAGTCCACGCGCATGGTCGATCTGCGTCCGAGTGTCCTGCTTCGAGTCCTCGAGCGGAATATCGTGCCGCGTGCGCAAGGCGCCCATGTTGCTTTTCAGGCCGCTGGCCGATAGCCGCTGTGTCAGCGTCGCCAGGTAGTCAGGCGTCGCGTCGGCGCCGATGAACGGCTCGTCTTTCGTCCGCGTCAACAGACCGACCGTGCCATAACCGGCGGCTTTGATCTGCCGGAGCGTGTCGTCGAAGCTCCACGATGTCCACGGCCGGTTGAAACAACCGATTGTCCACGGCACGGCGCGCCGCTCGGCCATGGTCGACAGTGGCAGTGCCATCGCTGCGTGTTGAAGGAACTCGCGTCTGTTCATCGCCTACCTACCTGGTGGCGCCGAGTTTCTCGAGCAGTGCGACGGCGCTTGGATGGACGATCTTGATGGGTGGCTCGAATCCGAGCGCATCGGCGCCGGCCGGCGCCGCCGCTCTCCCTCGCCCGCTGGTTGAACCGAACATCGCCGCATCGAGCGGCGTGATGCCGCGTTTGTTCCGGACGTTGACGCGAGCGCCCTGCGCCACGAGCCACTGAATGACGGTGTCGTATCCCCGAGCCGCCGCAATATGCAGCGCGGTGTCGCCGGCGAGATTGTCAGCGTTCGGATCGGCGCCCAGGCGAACCGCCGCGACGACGTTCTCGCGCACGCGGCTTTCCGGTTCGACCTTCCCGAAATCGATCTGATCGATGCCGCGGCGGCTCTCGGTGGGGCGTGATCCCATCCCGGTCGCGAGCATCAATGCGGTCGCGCCATCAGCCAGGGTCAGGGCCCGATCGGCGCCGGCGGCGGCGAGCGCCGCCATGATGTCGGGCTCGAGAAACCGGGCCGCCAGCAGATACGGCGTTGATCCGATCAGCGTCGCCGGCAGGTTCCAATCCGTCGTGTCGCG